>NZ_JBFANN010000017.1:0-121061 GCF_040674855.1 Nocardia sp. NPDC049707
CTCGCGTCCGAGTCGTCGAAGCGCATGCGACGTAGTCGCGAGTCTCGACGACTCGGACGCGAGACTGAAGGGGGCCGCGAACACGCAGCGCCGAAGGCGCTGCAAATTAGACACAGCTAGGCTGGTGCCGTGCAGCAGATTGCAGGGTGGTGGGACGGCTTCGAGCTGTGGGTCGCGGGATTGCCGTTTATCCCGCAGTTCATCGTGGTGTTGGTCGGCATGGTTCCGGTCAGCTTCGCCATCGCCTACCTGCTGGACCGGCTGCTGCGGATCTCGCTGCAACTGCTCGGCCGTAATCGCATGTCCGCGACGACACTCACCGTCGAAGATGTCGTGGCCGCCGAGCCGACTCTGCCCGAGCCGATCGCGCCGCCGGTCGCGGTGCGCGAGACCGCGCAGAGCGGGGCGCGTTGATGCCGCGCTCCCGCGTTCAGCTCGCCTTGATCGCTCTGCTCGTGCTCGTGGTCATCGCCTGGCTCATTACTCGTTAGCGTCGCCGCGGTCCGCGCCGGTGCGCCAGTCGTTGAGCCGCTTGCCGATTTTGGAGACGGTTTCGCCGACCTCATGGCCGACCGTGCTCACCGCGGATCCGACATCGTGCCCAAGGTTGCGTACGGTGCGGATCAGCGGATCGTCCGACTGGTCGAAGTTCTGCCGATAGGTGCGCGCGGCCTCCTTGATCTCATCGCTGATCTTGGCGTTCTTATCGTGTGCGCGGCGCGGATAGTCCCCGCCGAGGATGCGGTTGTATTCGCCGGACTGGATCCAGCGGCGCAGCTCCGCGGCCCGCAGCACCGAGAACGGATGGCTCTGCAGTTCCAGATTGAGCAGCTTCAGCACACCGTCGCGCAGATCGCCGGAGCGCTCGTAGTCATCGGCCTGCTGCAGGAACGCGCCGTGGTTCATCTCCTTGATCCAGGTGCCGCCCGCGGTCTTCATATGCACCCGCACCGACGCCTCGACATCCTGACCGCACAGCAGTCCGGCCCGATCGCCGGACAACTCGGATTTGCGACTCCACTCCATCAGCGCGGCAACGATCGCGCGCAATGCCCAGCCACCCACCGGCACCCAGCCCAGATTGGCCGAAATGCGCAGCAGATGCATGAGCATGGTGCGGTACACCGCATGCCCGGACAGCGCGTGCCCGAGTTCGTGACCGACGATGAAGCGCAGCTCCTCGGTGTCCATCAAATCGATCAGCCCGGTCGTGAGCACGATGAACGGCTGGTCCATACCGATGGTGAAGGCGTTCACATGTGGGCTCTGCAGCACGAACATCTCCGGCGTAGTGCGTGCGTCCAGGATCTCCACGCAGTCCTGACGCAACTGGTGTAGTGACCGGAACTGACGCTCGTCCACGCGAACCGCGGTCGCGAGATAGAGAAGCCGGTGCTGGCGTTCCTGCAGTAGTCCCGACAGGGTGCGCAAAACGGTGTCGAAACCGGCGAGCGAGCGCAATGTCACCAGCGCGGTGCGATCGGCAGGATGCTCCCACGCGCGGGTGCTGATTTCGGGAAACCGGGTACGAACGCGATCCGGGCTGGTAGTCATGGGATGAAACCCCCCTCTTCCTGGAATTTTGTCGGTTTTTGCGGCTTGTAATCGGATAGCTGACGTTGATTCGAGCTGATGTCATTTCCTCTGCTACAGTCTGCCCGTGTCCTCGAATGCCGTCCCGCAGGTCCGCCATGAATTGGCGTTGATCGCTGTCGGCAATCTCGCGGTCGCGGACATCCTCTGTCGCTGATCGGCGCCGGGCGCTGCTGCGCACCCATCTTTCTCTAGTTCTCTAGACTGGCGCGCAAACTTTTTCGCAGCAGTGTCCGTATCCCCGACCTTCGGTCGACTAGTCGCGCCGCATTTCTACCGGCGCGACAACTGGTCCACGTCGTCGCGGCGGAGCACATAGGGAAAGGTTCCACCCATGTCACCCAGGTCCTTGCTCCTCGGATCGTCCCGATCGCACCGTCGCCCGGTGGTCGCCGCCCTGACGGCCGTCGCCGCCGTCATGCTCACCGCGTGCGGTGGTGGCGCGAGCGACACCGTGGGTGGAGGTGGGGCCGACGGCAGCGGCGGCACCCTCAACCTGTACGCCTACGCCGTCCCGAAGCCCGGCTTCGACAAGGTCGTGCCCGAGTTCAACAAGACCGATAAGGGCAAGGGCGTCACGATCAACGGCTCCTACGGTGCGTCGGGCGATCAGTCCCGCAAGGTCAAGGACGGTGCCGAGGCCGATATCGTCAACTTCTCGGTCGAGCCCGATATCACCCGCCTGGTCGACGCCGGTCTGGTCGACCTGAGCTGGAATGCCGACGCCACCAAGGGAATTCCGTTCGGCTCGGTCGTCACGATCGTGGTGCGCAAGGGCAATCCGAAGGGCATCAAGGACTGGGACGATCTGCTCGCGCCGGGCGTCCAGGTTGTCACCCCGAACCCGTTCAGCTCGGGCTCGGCCAAGTGGAATCTGCTCGCGCCGTACGCGGCCAAGAGCGACGGCGGCAAGAACCCGCAGGCGGGTCTGGACTATCTGAGCCAGCTCATCTCTTCCGAGCATGTGCAGGTGCAGCCGAAGTCGGGCCGCGAAGCCACCGAGACCTTCCTACAGGGCACCGGCGACGTGCTGCTGAGCTACGAGAACGAGGCGATCTTCTCCGAGCGCAACGGTGACCCGATCGAGCACATTGTGCCGCCGACCACCTTCAAGATCGAGAACCCGGTCGCGGTGCTGAAGAACAGCAAGCATCTCGACACAGCGATCGCCTTCCGCGACTTCCTGTTCACCACCGATGGCCAAAGGGCATGGGCCTCGGCAGGATTCCGCCCGGTGGATCCGAAGGTGGCCGCCGACTACGCCAAGGACTTCCCGACTCCGCAGAAGCTGTGGACCATCGCCGATCTCGGTGGCTGGAAGACCGTCGACAAGGATCTGTTCACCCCGAACACCGGCTCCGTCGCGGTCATCTACGACAAGGCCACCAGGTGATTCGGTGACCGACACACCCCGCGGTGTGTGCGTTGGGCTCGGCGGAGGCAGCTTGCGTAACCACGGAGAGCACCGCGCACGCCGCAAATCGAAACAGGAAACTCGACGATTGTGACTGACAGCAGTAGCGCCGGGATCGGGCATGCGCCCGCTCCCGGCGGCTCCGAAGACACCACCCCCAAGGCTGCCGGACGGAACTGGTCGTGGCTGCGGGTAACCGGTTCGGTTGGTCCGCTCGGCATTGCCACCACGGTGCTCTGGCTCAGCATTATCGTGCTGCTACCACTGGCCGCGCTCACCGTCACCTCATTCGATGACGGCTGGTCCGGATTCTGGGATGCCGTCACCGCACCCGCGGCCATCGACTCGCTGCGCATCACGGTGTTCGTCTCCGTGGTGGTGGCGATCATCAATGTGGTGATGGGCACGCTGATCGCCTGGGTGCTGGTCCGCGACGAGTTCCCGGGCAAGAGCATCGTCAATGCGCTGATCGATCTGCCGTTCGCGCTGCCGACCATCGTCGCGAGCATTGTGCTGCTGTCGCTCTACGGTCCGCAGAGTCCGATCGATATCCACCTCAATGCCACCCGGCCCGGCCTCGTGGTGGCGCTGGCATTCGTCACGCTGCCGTTCGTGGTCCGCTCCGTGCAGCCGGTGCTCATCGAGGCCGATCGTGAGGTCGAGCAGGCCGCGATGTCGCTCGGCGCGGATAACTGGACCACCTTCCGCCGCATCGTTTTGCCGACCCTGGCGCCCGCCATCATCAGCGGTGGCGGCCTCGCCTTCGCCCGCGCCATCGGCGAATACGGTTCGGTGGTGCTGATCGGTGGCGCCATTCCGCGCAAGACCGAAATGGCTTCGCAGTACATCCAGAAGCAGATCGAGATCGACCGGCCGGTAAACGCGGCGGCGGTTTCGGTTGCACTGTTGGTCATCTCGTTCGCGACCCTGCTGGTGCTGCGGCTGTGGGCGGAGCGCACGGCGCGCAAAGAGCAGGAGGCGCGATGAATCTGTCCTGGCCGACCCGTATTTCGTTGCGCGTTGTCGCGCTCGGCTACCTGTTCGTCCTGCTGGTGCTGCCGCTGATCATCATCCTGTGGCGCACCTTCGAGAAGGGGATCGGCGCGTTCATCGACTCGATCTCCACGCCCGCGGCGATCTCGGCGTTCCAACTGTCGATCCTCATCGTGGCGATCGTGGTCCCGGTGAATGTCATCTTCGGTATCGTCACCGCGATCGCCCTGGTACGCGGCAAGTTCCCGGGCCGAACGCTGGTGCAGGGCATCGTGGATCTGCCCTTCGCCGTCTCGCCGGTCGTCGTCGGTGTCGCGCTGATCCTGCTGTGGGGTGCCGACGGTTGGTTCGGCGGGCTCGAAGACATCGGTTTCAAGGTGATCTTCAATCTGCCGGGCATGGTGATCGCGACGATCTTCGTGACGCTGCCCTTCGTGGTGCGCGAGGTCGAGCCGGTGCTGCACGAGATCGGCGACGATCAGGAGCAGGCCGCGGCCACCCTGGGCGCATCTCGTTGGCAGACGTTCTGGCGGATCACCCTGCCGGCGATTCGTTGGGGTCTGACCTACGGTGTCGTGCTGACCGTCGCGCGTGCGCTCGGCGAATTCGGCGCGGTGATCATGGTGTCCTCGGCGCTGCCGGGTAAATCGCTGACGCTGACTCTGCTCGTACACGGTCGATACATCAACGACCACAACACCTTCGGCGCATACTCCGCCGCGACCCTGCTGATGGGCCTGGCCCTCGTAGTCCTTCTGTTGATGACCCTCCTCGAACGTAAGCGGGGCACCAAGTGATCACCGTGACCAATGCGAAGAAGAACTATGGTTCCTTCGCCGCCCTGGACGATGTCAGCATCGAGATCCCGTCGGGGGAGCTGACCGCCCTGCTCGGCCCGTCGGGTTCGGGCAAATCGACGCTGCTGCGCTCGATCGCCGGCCTGGAGTCACTGGATTCCGGCGTCGTCACCATCGTGGGCAACGATGTCACCCACATACCGCCGCAGAAACGCGATATCGGCTTCGTATTCCAGCATTACGCCGCGTTCAAACATATGACCGTGCGCGATAACGTGGCCTTCGGACTCAAGATCCGCAAGCGCCCCAAGGGCGAAATCGCCAAGCGCGTCGATGAATTGCTCGGCATCGTCGGCCTCGACGGCTTCCAGCACCGCTACCCGGCCCAGCTCTCCGGTGGTCAACGTCAGCGTATGGCACTGGCTCGCGCGCTGGCGGTCGACCCGCAGGTGCTGCTGCTCGACGAGCCGTTCGGCGCGCTCGACGCCAAGGTGCGCGCCGATCTGCGCACCTGGCTGCGCAGGTTGCACGAGGAGGTTCATGTCACCACCGTGCTGGTCACCCACGACCAGGAAGAGGCACTCGATGTCGCCGACCGAATCGCGGTGATGAACAAGGGCCGTATCGAACAGATCGGCAGCCCGGAGGATGTCTACGACCGGCCCGCCAACGAGTTCGTCATGTCCTTCCTCGGCGCGGTGGCCCGCCTCAACGGACATCTGGTGCGTCCGCATGATATTCGCGTCGGCCGCGATGCCAGCATGGCGCTGGCCAAGAACGAGGGCACCGCGGAATCGGCGGGCGTCACCCGCGCCACCGTGGAACGCGTTGTACACCTCGGCTTCGAGGTACGCGTCGAGTTGCGCAATGCCGCCACCGGTGATTTGTTCGCCGCCCAGGTGACCCGCGGTGATGCCGAGGCACTGCAGCTCAGCGACGGGGAAACCGTCTACGCCCGCGCCACCCGAATTCCGGAACTGCCTGCGGGATAAGGGCTCTGTTCGATTCGCGGCCCGTGGCGCATGTCGCGAATTCGACTCCGCGGTACGGCCGCGGATTGCGTCTGCACGAAATCCGCAGCCATTCATGGTGTGTCGAAACCGAACTCCGGTTTCCATGTCTCCCATTGTGCTGAATGCGAAACACACGCTGGTGGTTCCGATGAGTTATGGGAACGTAATTCGATGTGAGCATTCGCAGTGGTCGTCGAACTCGGCCCGGATGAACCGATCCGGCTGCTCGGAGAGCTGATCGATCATCATGTCAATTCGAAGTCGGACATTTTTCGCGCTGGCCGCTGTCGGCGCCGCGGTGATAATCCGGTCCGGTCCGGCAAGCGCCGCACCACAACACCGGAAGTCCGCGCACCGGATGGTTCGGCTGGCAGCTCACCGATCTGCGCTACACGACCGAGCGATTCCTGGACACGCTGCTGGTCCACGCGCCGGGCGACGCCACTGTGGCCGGCCGCGCAGCGCTCGGTTTTCCGATGGCGTACGCGCGATGGCAGGAGCAGGCTGCGCAGATGGTGGTGCGGGTGCTCGGGCCATGGCAGGGGCCGGTGCGGCGCGCGGCGAGTGCTCAATCGGTGCTGGGGAGTGCTAGTCAGTTGCCAAAGGCCGCAATGGTTTTGATTTCCCGCACCGGAATCGCTCGCGAATGCCCGTGCGAGAAATCGGAAGCTCGGGTAGCAGCCAGCTGGCAAACGGCAACAGGTCATTGGTGAATTCCGGCGCGCCGTAAGAAGATAGGGCCGCGACGTCGGCGCGTCAGGTCCCGTGCCAGGTGAGCGGGGATCCGGTGCGGCCAGTGTCGGTGGCGGCGGCATGCGGACAACCGTATGTCCGGTGGTTGGCAGGAAGGTCGCGGAGTGGTTGCCTGAATAAGGTTCGAAGCAAATCGGCTCGGCGATCAGAGGATTGTGCGATGGCGGTTGGTCTCGGTTTGAGCATCGGCACGGTGAACACGGTTTCGGCTCTGGCGGAGGAGCATTCGGCCAAGGCTCCATCCGGTCGCCGCTCCGCCGCCCAACGTTCGCCCGCCATCACCCGCCGCACCACCCTCAGCTTCGACAGCACCGGAATGGCCAGGGTCGGCATGATTCCGCGGCACGGGCGCGCCGTCACCGAATTCGCGGACCTGAGTCAACGCAAGACCGAGCAGGCCAGGATCGGGCACCGCCCGCTGACTGCGGCCGATCTCGTCGCGGTCGTCGCGGAATGTCTGATCACCGAGGCGCGTCGTGAGCGTGGAGACGTCGGTGCGCGAGTCATACTGACGCATCCGGCGGGCTATACCGAGGGCCAGGTGGGGGAAATGCGTGCGGCGCTGGACGCGATCGGCCTGAGTCATGTCGCGCTGGTCGCCGAACCTGTCGCGGCGGCCACCTGGCTCGAGGCCGAACGCGGGCCGCTGATGCCCGGCCTGGCCCTGGTCTATGACCTAGGTGGGGCAAACCTCGATATCACCCTGGTGCGAGTCGGCGCGGGCTGTCCGCGCAATCCGATTGTCGGTATACCGGTTCGTTCGACGGAATTCGGCGGGCGTGCCTTCGGCGCGCTGGTCGCCGCACAGGCCGGAAACGGGACCAGCGCCGGTGCGGTCGCCGGTAGCGTCGCCGACGAATTGCGCACCAGCCATATCCGATCCTCGCTGAAGGTGGTCTATCGCTGTCTGCGGATGGCGGATCTGACGATGGCCGATGTGGACTGCGTACTGGTGGTCGGTGGTGCGGCCCGGCCGGTCGAGGTGGCCCAGGTGCTGGCCGCCGAACTGGCGCGTCCGGTGATCACGGCCCCGGATCCGGAGCGCACGATCGCCGACGGCGCCGCCATCATGGCGTGTCGCGCCGCCGCCGCGGACGAGGATGCGGCCGGACAGGATCATCGGCGCAGCGCGCACCGCAGAGCGACGACGCGCGCCCTCTTACTTTCCAGGCGTACCAGGCGCCGCTTGGCCCGGGTGGCGATCGCGACGGGGATGTCGGCCGCTGGAGTGGCGCTCATGCTGGCGCTGCCCGCCGACACGGTGGTCGCGGGTTTGTCGCAACTCGGGCTGCGGTAGAAGGGCAGACCCGGCGGTGTTCCGCAGCGCCGCCGGGGCTGCCGATCCCGATCGAGGTTGACGTAACTCCTCGTAGGTGTAACTATGAGATACATTAAATGTGTCCCACGAGGAGAGGCAGTGACGACGATGTCTACCGCCGTGCCGCCCGCAGTCGATCCAGAGCTGGCAAAGGCGCAGGAGTATGCCGCCAAGCTGCTGCTGCTCTCCGAAGGTTCGGTGCACAAGCACTTCGACCCGTTCGAGGACATCGACTGGGACAATCCGGATTTCGCCGCCGATGCCGGTGCAGAGCGTTGGGTGCTTCCGGTATCCGGCGATGCGCTCGGTCGCCACCCCTGGTACCAGGCGCTGCCGCTGGACCGGAAGATCGCGATCGGCAAGTACCGCCAAGCCAATGTCGCCAAGGTCGGTCTGCAGTTCGAATCCATTCTGATCAGCGGCATGGTGACGCACACCTTCGGCCTGCGCAACGGTTCGCCCGAATTTCGCTACTGCTCCCACGAAATGATCGAGGAGCACAACCACACCCTGATGTTCCAGGAGATGGTCAACCGGATCGGTCTGGACGTTCCCGGTATGGGCCCGCTGGTGCGCAAGTTCAAGTACATCGGTGCGCCGGTGGCCGCGCTGTTCCCGAACCTGTTCTTCATGGCCGTACTCGCGGGTGAGGAGCCGATCGACCATATTCAGAAGGCAATTCTGCGCTCGGGTGAGCAGGTGCATCCGATAATGCGCGGCGTGATGGCGATTCACGTCGCCGAGGAGGCGCGCCACATCTCGTTCGCGCATGAATTCCTCAAACAGCATGTGCCCGAAAAGAATGCGGCCGATAAGTTGGTGCTCTCGATCGTGATGCCGATCGTCATGTTCATCCTCGGCCGCTCCATCTACACCCCGCCCCGGTCGTTCTTCAAGGAATTCGATATTCCGGACGAGGTGCGCCGGGAGCTGTTCTATGGCTCCAAGCAGGCCAAGCAGGAGTTCAGCGACTTCTTCGGCGATGTGCGCACACTGGCCAAGGACATCGGCCTGATGAACCCCATCGGCAAGGCGGTCTGGAAGCTGCTGAAAATCGACGGCCACACCACCCGCTACCGCTCGGAGCCGCTGCGCACGGTCAGGGCCGCCTGACGTGCCGTACGTCGTCACGCAGTCCTGTTGTAGCGATGCGTCCTGCGTCTACGCCTGCCCGGTCAACTGCATCCATCCCACGCCCGATGAACCGGATTTTCTGACGGCGGAGATGCTGTATGTAGACCCGCAGGCGTGCGTGGACTGCGGCGCGTGTGCGAGCGCGTGCCCGGTCGATGCCATCACATCGTCGAAGCAGCTGACTGCCGGGCAGCAGCCGTTCATCGAGATCAATGCCGACTTCTACCGGCAGGCGCGGCCGCGGCCGCTGCTGGCGAAGCCGGTGCCCGCGGCCGAGATCCATACCGAGCGTCAGCCGCTGCGGGTGGCGATCGTCGGATCCGGCCCCTCGGCCATGTATGCGGCCGATGAACTGCTGAGCCAGCCCGATGTCACTGTGACGGTCCTCGATCGACTTCCGGTACCCCACGGACTTGCCAGATACGGCGTCGCGCCGGACCATGCCAAGACCCGGCAGGTCAATAAGCTCTTCGATATCATCTCGGCGCAGCCGGGTTTCGAGTCGTACCTGAATATCGAAGTGGGCAAACATATTTCGCATGCGGAGCTGCTCGCGCACTTCCATGCGGTGATCTACGCGGTCGGTGCGTCCTCGGATCGTAAGCTCGGCATTCCAGGAGAAGGGTTGGCGGGCAATGTATCCGCCACCGACTTCGTCGCCTGGTACAACGGGCATCCGGATCATGCCGGGCGCACATTCGATCTGTCGCAGCGTCGGGCCGTCATCGTCGGCAATGGCAATGTGGCCCTCGACGTGGCGCGCATTCTGGCCACCGATCCAGAAGCGCTGGCGGGCACCGATATCGCACCCCATGCGCTGCAGGCGCTGCAGGAGAGCAAGATCGAGGAAGTGGTCGTCCTCGGTCGGCGCGGTCCGGCCGAATCCGCTTTCACGGTGCCGGAATTCGTCGGGCTGCTCGGCGCGGATATCGATATCGCGATCGAGGGCGAACTGCCGGCGGTGACCGATGACCTGCCGTATCAGGTCGAGCAGAAGCTGCGGCTGTTGCGCTCCGTAGCGACTGCTCGCGGGTCGCTCGAAAGGGGCAGCGTGGCCGAGCGGCCGTTCGGTGCGCGCAGGCGGATCGTCTTCCGATATCTGGCCGCGCCGACCGCGATTCTGGGTACCGATGAGGTGACCGGTATCGAGGTGAGCCGCAATGAACTCGTCACCGATCCGGATGGTCGCGTTCGAGCGGTGGCGACGGGGGAGACCGAGCGGTTGGATGCCGGACTGGTGCTCACGTCGGTGGGTTATCGCGGTGTCGCCCTACCCGGCCTGCCATTCGACGAGCAGTCCGCCGTGATGCCGAACCGGCACGGCCGCGTACTGGAACAGTCCGGCGGTGCGGTGCTGCCCGGAACGTATGTCACCGGTTGGATCAAGCGTGGTCCCACCGGATTCATCGGCACCAACAAATCCTGTGCGCAGGAGACGGTGCGCCAGTTGGCCGATGATTTCAATGCGGGTCGGTTACGTTACCCAGTCGGTGGCGCCATGGATTTCGATCATTTGGTGCACCGTCGACGGCCCTCGGTCGTGGCCCGCCGAACCGCGGCGCGAACCGGTATCGTGCGCCGTCTGCTCGCCCGCGCCTGAGTGGTGCGGCGCATGCGCGCCAGTGTCGTATTCGCGCTGTGCAAAGGATGCCGACATGGTGGATGCGCGGTAGGGTCCGTGACGGCGGTCGGCACCTCGGCGCACGGCGACGCGATGAGGGCGAGTGCCGGGCCGAGGTGCCGGTTGACGATTACTTGGCGGTGAAACCACCATCGATCGCGAGCGCAGCGCCGGTAATGAAGCTGGCCTCATCGCTCAGCAGGTACGCACAGAACGAGGCGATCTCCGCCGGCTTGCTGATCCGGCCGAGCGGATGCAGGGCGGCGATGGCCGCTTCACCCTCGGGCGTCGCACCCATCGAGTTGCGGAAAGCCGGCGTGTCGACCGCGCCGGAGACCAGCGCATTGACGCGAACGCCCTGTTCGGCGGCCTCCAGCGCCACCGCGCGGGTCAGCCCGACAACACCGTGCTTTGCCGCTACATACGGGGCCACCGAACCCATGCCGACCACTCCGAGGTTCGAGGCGTTGTTGAGGATCGCGCCGCCGCCCGAGGCGACAATCGCTGGAACCTGGTGGCGCAGACCATAGAACACGCTGGTCAGGTTGAGTTCGAGATCGGCGCGCCACCCCGCCTCGTCGATCTGCTCGACCGGGCCGAAGGCGTTGACGGCGCCCGCATTGTTGAATGCCGCGTCCAGGCGACCGTATTCGGTGAGTGCCGCCTGGGTCAGTCGAGCGAGGTCGTCCTCGACGGTGACATCGGTCGGCACGAAGATCGCCCGGCCGCCCGCCGCGCGGATATCGGCCGCGACCCGCTCGCCCGCGTCCTTACCACGAGCGCCGAGCACCACCGCCGCGCCCTCGGTCGCCGTTCGGAGGGCCACTGCCTTGCCGACACCCGAGCTCGCCCCGGTGATGAGCACGACCTTGTCCGCGAAACGTGTAGACATTGTCTTCGAGTTCCCTTCTCGTCCTTGCGATTTCATGGTCGATGAGGTGACGCGGAATCTCAGTTCGTCCGAGCGCTCGCTCATCGCTGAATCCAGTCAAGCGATCGGAAACCGCTAAAGCTGGCGGAAATCAGCCGTCACGTTTGACGTGTCATTGTTCTGCTGTCGGGACGCACGTGCCATGAAATCTATGGCGATGGCAACGATTTGGCTACCGACCAGTCGGTGTGCGTTGTCGGTTCTGGGTGGTTCTGGGTGATCCTGGTGGATGCGGCGGATTCAGGGCTCGATTCAGATTACTGTGCGGTAGCGGAATCTGGCTTACCGCACTGGAATCGGGCCATGGGTTTGCGAAACGCCGAAGGTCTAGGGGGTTGGATGAATCTTTTTCCGGCGATCTAGCTGGGAATTTGACGTAGTGTCAACGGAAGCCAAACGTTTCATATCAATTCGACATCCGAATCGATCCGGTAGCAGCTAACCTGTGGGGGCTGTTTGGGAAGCGACCGCGGCCACCTGGATCTCCTGTGTGATGGACGTGGTCTCGGTGCGTTGACGGGATAGCGAATGACTACAGGTCTGGGTTTCAGCATCGGTTCAGTGAACTCCGTATCCGCCATGGTGACCGGCGAGCGACCGTTGTCGTCGGTGCGGACGCGCCGCACGGTGCTGACCTTCGACGGTGCGGGTGGCATCCGAATCGGCGGGATCCTCCAATCCGATATGGCGGTAACGAATTTCGCCGATCTGGCGCGGGATCCGGAGTCGGTGGTCGTAGGCGGACGGCTCTGGTCACCCGCGAATCTGATCGCCGAGGTGGTGAACAACCTGCTCGAATCCTTCCCATCGACCGCAGGAGCCGTGGCCACCTATCCCGCATGCTATTCCGATAAGCAGCTGTCGCTGCTGCGGCAGGCTCTGAATCTGGCGGGGGCCACGCAGGTGCTGCTCGTCCCCGAGCCCGTCGCGGCCGCGGAGTGGCTCGAACACGAGCGTGGACCCCTGGAGTCCGGATTCGTGCTGGTGTACGACCTCGGCGCGGCCAGTCTCGATGTGTCGATGGTTCGGGTCGGACCCGATTGGGACGATCATCCGGTCGTCGGAAAGTCCGTGCGCTCCTACGATTTCGGCGGTCGCCCGCTCGGATCGATGATCGCTCGCTACGCCAGGGTTGCCGAACCCGGCGACAACGGGTCGATGCTGCAGATGACCTCGATCGTCGATATCACGAGTATGCGCGCCCAGCACATCCGGGATTCGCTCGATGTGGTCCACGAATGTTTGGCATCGACGGGACGCAGCGTGTCCGATATCGCCTACATCCTGCTGGTCGGTGGCGCCAGCCGCCCCGTCGAGGTCGCGCGCATCCTCGCCGAACTCGGCCGACCTGTGGTGATGTCGACCGATCCCGGGCAGACCATCGCCATCGGTGCCGCCGGCTACGCCGCCCGCCGCTTCGCGCCGCCGTCGACCGGGCGACATCGAGCGCCGAGGGTGGCCGTATTCTCCAGTGCCGCAGTAGCTTCCGCGGTGGCGGTATCGGCCGTCACGGTATTCGGCGGTCCGAGCGTTCCGCAGGGGCCGTCCCAGGTGGGTGCTTTGCCGGAGGGGTTCCCGATGGACAACCTGTTGTTCGAGCCCCATGCCGAGGCGCTGGACGTCGGTTCCGCAGCCATCGGTTGGGCGAGGCCTGCGGCGGGCTTCGGCTATTCCGGTCGAGCGGCCTACGGGATCGCCCCTGCTGCCTATACGGCGCCGACCGCACCATCGATCGGCCCGTCGGTAGCCGAGGCGCACCATGGCAAGCGCAGTGAACAACGCAGTGGAACAGCACATTTCGGTGGTGGTACCTATGCCGATCCCGCGCAGTTCCTGAACCCGCTGCCGTTCATCCGAATTCCACAGCCGATTCCCGCCGCGCCCAATCAGCCCGTCGTCGTCAAACCCATCCCGAACGTCAGCCTTCCGGGTTCGGTTCCCGCCCCGGCTAATCCGGCTCCCGCCGCCCCGGGCGGCACCGCGACGAACCCGGGCACCGCAACCCCGGTGACCGGGGGTACGTCGGGTGTCGACGGAGTACCGGGCACCACCGCGGGCGGAACATCCACCGGGGCTGGGACATCGGGCGGAACCGCCTCGGGCGGCAGCCACTCAGGCGGTAGTACACGTGGTGCGTCCGGCGGTGCGAGTTCGGGCACCAGCAGTTCGACGTCAGGGGGTTCCGGGGGCGGTACCTCCGATGGTTCGACAAGTACTGGCACTGGGGCTGGTTCGACCGGAGGTAGCACCGCTGGCGGTTCGACGAACGGTGGTGCGTCGGGCTCGACTGGTGGTGCTTCAGGGCATTCGGCGGGTGGTCGTGCTTCGGGAGATTTGACGAGTGGCGGTGTTTCGGGGCCTTCGTCGAATGGTGGTGCTTCAGGGCATTCGTCTGATGGTCGTGCTTCGGGAGATTCGACGAGTGGCGGTGTTTCGGGGCCTTCGTCGAATGGTGGTGCTTCAGGGCATTCGTCTGATGGTCGTGCTTCGGGAGATTTGACGAGTGGCGGTGCCTCTGGGCATTCGTCGAATGGCGGAAATTCGGGGCATTCGGCGGGTGGTGGTGCGTCGGGGCATTCGTCGAATGGTGGTGCGTCGGGCTCGACTGGTGGTGGTGCTTCGGGACATTCGATGAGTGGTGGTGCTTCGGAAGGCTCCACGAGCGGCGGTATCTCGGGCGGTTCGGCGAGCGGTGGTAGGTCGGACGGTTCGTCGAGTGCCGGTTCGACGGGTGGCGGCACCTCAGGCGGTTCGACCAGTGCCGGTTCGACCGGCGGCACTTCCGCTGGCGGTAAGTCTGCCGGCGGAACGGCTTCCGGCGGCAGCACCAGTTCCGGCGGCGCCTCGTCCGGTGGTGGCGTCGTGCCCGGTTTGGGTGGTGGTGGTGGGGCTGTGCCGGGTTTGGGTGGCTTCGGTGGTGGTGGGGCCGTACCTGGTTTGGGTGGTGGCGGTGGTGGGGTCGTGCCGGGTTTGGGTGGTGGCGGTGGTGGGGTCGTGCCGGGTTTGGGTGGCCTCGGT
Organism: Nocardia sp. NPDC049707; assembly: GCF_040674855.1. NCBI lineage: Bacteria > Bacillati > Actinomycetota > Actinomycetes > Mycobacteriales > Nocardiaceae > Nocardia > Nocardia sp. NPDC049707. Next base: position 14,586 of record NZ_JBFANN010000017.1, read on the forward strand.
GGTGGGGTCGTGCCGGGTTTGGGTGGCCTCGGTGGTGGGGTCGTGCCCGGTTTGGGTGGCCTCGGTGGTGGCGGCGGTGCCCGCCGATAATCGTCCGTAAGCGCGACCTGGCTCGCGGCTGTAGTGGTGCCGGTGGCACCTCGTGCCGAGATCCTCTGGTGGATCAGTGTCTGGTGGCCGCGGTGGGTTGGGCTATGGCCGATTCGGACCGGTCGAATTTCGGTGACGCCGAGTGCCATAGCGATGCACAATGAGTTGATGATAGATGGGGGCCCTCAGCTTATTGCGCTGGATGTCGATGGAACGTTGCTGCAGACGGGCTCGCCGATCAGTGAACGGGTGATCAATGCTGTGCGAGCGGCGGTGGGGGCGGGGGCGCATGTGGTTGTGACGACCGGGCGGACATCGATGACTACGCGGCCCGTACTGCGGGAGCTCGGGCTGGTCGATGGACATGCGTTGTGCTCCAACGGCGCGGTGCACATCGATGTGGCGAAGGGGGAGCCGGTTGCGGTGCAAACCTTCGATCCCGGTCCCGCGGTCGCGGCCTTGCGCGCACTGTTTCCCGAGATGATTTTCGCTGTGGAGAAGGTCGGCATCGGCACCTGGGCCACGGGGGTCAGCCCGGGTGAATTCTCCATCGGCGAATACGTTCTCGTTGATGACGGCGCGCTGAGCAGCGAGCCTACCCCGCGACTCAACGGCTGGTGGCCCGACGGTTCCCTGGAAGAGATGCTGCGCTTGCTCGCCCAACTGCACGTACCGGGTGCGAGCTGGGTGCACGGCGAATTCGGTCCGTGGCTTAGTGTTTCGCGCCGCGGCGTCTCCAAGGGGTGGGCATTGGAGCGGCTGCGCACGGCACTGTGCATCCCCCGCACCGCGACCCTCGCCATCGGCGACGGCTACAACGACCGCGAAATGCTGCAGTGGGCAGGACATTCCGTGGCAATGGCGAATGCACCGAACCAGGTCCGCAACTGGGCGGACGAAGTCGCCGACGATGTCGCCGACGACGGCGTCGCCAAAATTCTGGAGCGCTGGTTCGGCCACTGAAGCTGGACCGATGATCACCATGCGTTGGTGGCGGTAGAGTCAAGCGCCACCAACGAGGCAAAGCGAGCCCTGGGACGCATTGCGAAGAGCAGGGCAATCCTGGGCGAGCGCTTCAGACGCGGCCGAGGATCTCCAGGTAGTGCGGGTTCTGCATGATACCGAGCACATTTCCGAACGGGTCCACCACCGCGGCGGTGATGAAATCTCCGTCACCACGCGGTGTGATGGGTTCGTACTCCTTGGCTCCGAGGGCGATCAGCCGGTCGAAACTTGCGTGTACATCGTCGACATGCCAGTTCAGGATGGCTCCGCCGGGCGCGTTCTGTGCACCCGCGGGCGCGAATTTGCGATTGATGATCCCCAGTTCGTGCTGGTAGTCGCCGATGCGGAATTCGTAGTACCCGCCGGGCACCGCGTAGTACGGCGCGATGCCGAGCACCTCGGTGTACCAGTCCTTCGCGGCCTCGAGGTCGTCGGCATAGAACGAAACGGTGGCCATTCCTCGCAACATCTTGGTCTCCTCTGATCTGGGTCTTTCCTGCTTGTGCAATCCATCATTCCGGCTAAAGTGCGCACCGAATGAGCACTTTTTTCGGCAGAATTGTGCTCATGCGAGCCGACCGATTGGTGGCAACCCTGTTGCTGATGCAGATCCGCGGGCGGGTGACGGCCGCCGAGATCGCCGCCGAACTCGAGGTATCGGTCGCCACCGTGCGCCGCGATCTGGAGGCGCTTTCGACCGCGGGAGTCCCGGTCTATCCGCAGCCGGGGCGCGGTGGCGGCTGGTCGCTGGTCGGCGGTGCGCGTACGGATCTCAGCGGCCTGACCGAACCGGAGGCCCGCGCGCTGTTCCTGCTGGCCGGACCATCCGCGAGCGCGGTACCCGAGGTGAAGTCGGCATTGCGCAAGCTGGTTCGCGCCCTACCGCAGACCTTCCGCACCGATGCGGAGGCAGCGGCCGGTGCCGTGGTGATCGATTCCGCGCGCTGGGGTGAGCACGATCGGGCCCGGCCGCAGCTCGTCGAATCGCTGCAGCGCGCGGTGGTCGACCGCCGCAAGGTGCAGCTGACGTATGAGCGGTCGGGGGAGCGCACCCGGCGCGTCGTCGACCCGTGGGGTCTGGTCGACAAGGACGCCATCTGGTACCTCATCGCAGGCACCGACCGTGGCCGGCGCACCTTCCGCGTCGATCGCATCGTCGATGTCGCGGTCACCGACGAAATCGCCCGCCGCCCCGTGGATTTCGATCTGTCCACGGCCTGGTCGGAGGTTGTCGGCGAGGTCGAACAGCATCGCGCCGCCACATCGGCCACCGCACTCATCGCGCCGCAGCTACTGCCGATTCTGCGCAAGCAGCAGGGGCGACACTGCGAAGTGGACGGTCCGGTCGCCGACGGTCGCGTCCAGGTCCGTATCACCGCACCGACACCGCGCATGATCGCCCAACAGTTGGCGGGCTGGGGTGCCGAGATCGAGGTGCTGGCACCGCAATCGGTGCAGGCGGAATTAGCCGTGCTCGGTGCCGAACTCGTCGATCGATACGGGGAGTGACCGCACGGCAGACCGAATCTCGCAGATCGATCCATGCCGGTCCTTCGGACCCTCGAGAACGCAGGCCGCACGATGATCCCCCAGGCGCAGCAGTGGCAGCGCCGGGTGGCCTCGGCTGATCCGGGAACCGCCCTTGCACAGCAGGCGCCTGCCGGGTCGTGCAGTTGGTTTCCGAGTCGGCGCCGGTGCTGGAGCTGGGCCGCGTCCGAGCAGATCAGCTCGAACGCGGCCCGGTGTCTGTTATCCGATCAGTACGCGGGTTTCTTCGCCGGCAGCAGCTCGTACAGTGCGCGCACGATCTCCGTGGCCAGCACCGCATGCCCGCTCATCGTGAAGTGGATGAGATCGGTGCTCATCAGATCCGGTCGCAGCCGCAGCGGATGGTCCCAGAGCTCCACCAGCACGGCGTCGTACCGTGCGGCCAGCTCGCGGATTATGTCGTTGAGCGCCGACATCCGCTCCCGCATCGGGCGCATCGGCGCCATTCGTTCCGCCTCCCATACGTCGGCGAGGGTGAAGGTGCTCACCTGCGCCCCGCTGCGGGCCAGCGCACCGAAGAGCGCGTCGAGATTCGCGCGGAGTTCGTCGATATTGCCGCCGGAAGTGAACAGATCGTTCCCGCCGCAGCTGAGATGCACCAGATCCGGCGCGAATTCGAGCACCCGCGGCAGCTGGTCGGCGCGCACCTGGGCGGACGTCGCGCCGATCCGGCCGGTATTCAGATATGACAGAGCGGGATTCGCCGCCGTCAATACCGCGGCGACACGATCCGCCCAACCGGCGGTGTCGTACCCGGGACTCGGATCGCCGACGCCCTGGGCGATCGAATCCCCGAGTACCGCATAGCGCTGCCAAGGCGCGTCGGCGAGCAGTTCGAGCGCGGCGGTATTCGACAGCAGCATCGGATCGTTGGCTTCGGTGCGAATATCGTTGGGTATCAAGGTGACTCCTAGCTCTGAGCGGGGACGACGGTCGGAACGGGAATACGCGCCGGAATCGCGATGACCACTGCGGATGCGACACCGATGCCCGCGCAAACGGCGAACAGCGTGTGGAAGGCGGCCAGCGCATCCTCGGCATTGGCGGCGAATACCGCCGCCAGCACCGCGACACCGAGCGCGCCGCCCACCTGCCTTGCGGTCAGATTCATGCCGATTCCGGCCGCGAAGCGTTGCGGCGGAAGCGAACTCGCCGCCGCGGTGCCGAGCACCGTCACGACGATTCCGACGCCACCGCCGCCGAACACCCCGGCCGGTACCCAGGCGGACCACAGAGCCGGTGTCGGCCCGAAGGCGTCGGTACTCATCCACACAGTGGTGCCGGTGTACATCAGCGCCCCGAGGACACCGAGCCAACGCCGCGCGCTCGGCGTCGTCACACGACCGGCGATGGTCGCGGTCACCATCGAGGACACCGCGCCCACCGTCAAGGCGGCCGCCGAACCGAGCGCCGAATACTGCCAGATCGCATCGAGGAACAGCGGTCCGGCGAGCAGCCAGGCGAACATGGTCGCACCGAAGACGAACGAGGCGGCGTTGGCCAGCGCGTACGGCCTGCAGTGCCACAACTCGACCGCGATGGCCGGATTGTGGTGGCGTGCGGAGCGGATCAGCGCGGCCAGGATCAGCAGCGCGCCGACGCCGAGCGCGGCGAGTGTGCCGGGTGCTGTCCAACCCCACCGCTGCCCCTCGGTGACACCGGCGACCACACCGCCGAGTCCCAGGGCGATGGCGACGGTACCGACCGGGTCGGGCAGCGCACCGCCCGGCTGGCGGATATCGGGCACCGGAATGCGCAGCCCGGGTGCGATCAGCACGATCGCCACCGGGATATTGATGACGAATACCGCCCGCCAGCCGAACGTCTCGACCAGCGCACCGCCGATCGCCGGACCCACGACGGCGGCGAAACCGCCTGCGGCGGACCAGGCTCCGATGGCCGCGCCGATCTTCTCGCGCGGTGTCACGGTGAGGACGAGGCCGAGTGCAGACGGCACCATCAGGGCCGCCGTCGCACCTTGCAGCAGGCGTCCGGCAATGAGCCAACCGGCGGTGGGTGCGAGTCCGCACAGCAGGGATGTCACGGCGAAACCGAGCAGTGCGATCAGGAACAGCCTGCGCCGTCCGAGGGTGTCGGCGAAGCGGCCCGCCGGGGTGAGCAGTGCCGCGAAGGCGATGGCGTATCCGCTCACCACCCAGGTCAGCGTGGTCGTCGCGGTGCCGGGAAAGTCGCGGGCGATCGACGGGAACGCGATATTGACGACGGAAAGATCCAGGAAGGCGACGAACGCCGCGCCACAGGCGATGACGAGCGTGCGCACGGCGGCCTTCGAGGTCGGCGGACTGTCGGTCCGCGCGGACACTTCGGTCATGAGGGAGATCCCTTCGGTGAGGCAAAATCTAAACGTACGACCGTTCGTGCAATAAAAGTACGACCGTGCGTTCGTATTTGCAACCCGGAGGTGGAAGAATGGCGACATGGCAGAGTCGACAACCGCCGAGCAGCCCACCTCGGGCACTGATCAGCGCCTTGCGAAGGGCGCCCGCTCCCGGGCCTCGATTGCCAGACATGCCGCCGACGTGGCCTCCATCGAGGGACTGACCGGCCTGAGCATCGGTCGTCTCGCGACCGATCTCGGCATCAGCAAGAGCGGCATAGCCACCCTGTTCGGCACCAAGGAAGCACTGCAGGTCGCCGCGGTGAAGGTGGCCCGCGAGGCTTTCGTCGAACGGGTGATCGCGCCCAGCCTGACCGAACCGCGCGGCCTACCCCGCCTGCGCGCCCTCATGGATCGCTGGTTCGACCACATCACCGACCCGACCTTTCCGGGCGGCTGTTTCCGGGTGGCCACCATCGCCGAATTCGACAGCAAACCCGGCCCCGTCCGCGATGCCATCGCCGAGGATCACAGCGAATGGCTCGACTTCTTGGCCAAGCAAATTCGGCACGCTCAGGAAGCGGGCGATCTCACCGGCCGTGACGCCGATGCCATGGCTTTCGAGCTCGACGCGGTGATCAGCGCGGCCAATACCGCCCAGCAGATGGGCGATGATCGCGGTGTCGCCACTGCGCACACCATCGTGAACCGGCTTCTGGGCTGAGCGCAGACTCAAAGTGTGATCTCCGATGATGCACCGCCACACGCTGACCAGCTGGTCTGTGACTCACGGCGGTATGTGCCGGTGTTTTCGCGGTCTCAGATGGCGCCATTGATGAGGGTGCCATCAACGTGATCGATGCGGTGAGCACGGCGGAGCTGGTCGCCGAATCGATGACGTCTATCGGGGGTTTATTGCCGTCGTCCGGCGCGACTGAGTCGCCGACGACCAGTTATCGATCATTGATAGCCAATAACTACTGACTGACTCGGATTTACTTGTCCGGGCTCGATGAAGGTGGCGAGGGGATCATGGAATCTGGCGGACTTGGATCATCATCTGGCGATCGGCTCAATGAAACTGGCGAATCGCTGGAGCTGGGGTCGGCTGTACCCCGGTCAGCATGGGTCGATTGCCCAGTGGAGCGATTTGGAGTGTGCGGTGCATGTCAGACCCGGTCCCTCTGCCAACTGAAATGCCACCGATAGGCTCATCGGCATGCTCGAACAGGACAACGAGGATCAACCGCACCCTCCCTACAACTGGGATCACCTCAGCGACGACCCGGACGTCTGGGATCGAGTGCGCGCCAACCTCGTTCTCGGGCAGCGATTGACCGGAACCGTCGGTCTGATTCCACGGCTGGGCACGATCGGCATTTTCATCGACCTCGGTCTTCCCATCGGCGGGTTCGTCGATGTTCTGCTGCTTCCCGACGACACGAGCAAATGGCCCGCCGAGGGGACTGTCGCAGATTTCCTCGTCTGGTGGATGGACCCGAAGAGGGCCCAGATACGCCTCGTCCCCGCCGAATCCGGCTTCCGCCGTGAGGACTTCGACACGTGGTCACTCACCAACGCACCAACCGGCGATCCTGGCGTTCTCAAACTCTTCCGGTTCGACTCCTGAGTCGCTCGAGGTCAAGCGTCTGCTCCATGCTCGCCAGATTTACTGGGCCACAACAGACCAGTCCGACTCAGTGATTCTGGCGAACCCGTGCTCACGAGAGCCTTCTTCGCCAGATGCATTGAATCCGGACATTACTCGTTGGGTGGAGATCCCCTAGCCCGCCCTCGTCGTTACGGATCTGCACATGGTTGTGTGTCGTGTGCTGTGCACTGTCACCTGTGCGCGGTGCTGGGCTGCGTTGTGAAGCAGGGAGTCGAACCCCCGCACTGCCCATCGTGCGCCAGGAGAGTGGCCGATTACCCGTCGGCTCAGCGGGTCGTGCACGCCTCCGTAACGACTACCTGCTCCACCGTTCGTTGTCAGTCCAGGAGGTTTACCTCCCAGTTCGCACGCTGGATTCGCACGTCGAGTTCGCGGAGTTGCAGGGCGAGTGAATCGGCTTGGGCGCGTAATTCGGCGACAGACAAAGCGGAGAGCATCTTGAGTTCGGAACGCAGCTGACGCGCGTACCCGCCGTGATTCCTGCCTGTTGCCGCATCTGCGGCGTCCGTAATGATGGAGTGTTGTAGGCGCAACGCATCGCGGCGAGCAAGTGCGTCGGTGAGCGTGCTTTCTGCATCGATGCGGGCAGCGGCGTTTGTGCGGTTGATCCGCCGGATGAGCGTTTCGAACTCGCGGATCACCTCTTCGGCCTCGGCGAGCAGGGCCGAGGCGTCCTCGGCGGGTTCCTCGCCCTCCTGGTAACGGGCGCTGCTCGCGATGCGAGCGCGTAGCTGCTCGATCCGCCGCGCGGAGTCCGCGCGCAACGACAACGCCTCTGCCAGCTTCAAATCTCTGACCTCCATTTGACCGTGGGCTGTCCATTATGGGTGGTGTCGAGCCCGTGGCTACAGGCGGGCTTCAAAGGCACCGTCGGCCGGAACCCTGGTATGGCAATCCTTCTCAGCATTGGCGACACCGCGTCGCCAATGCTGAGGGAGAAAAGACGAGGGGGAAAATAAGCGGGCGAGTCTCATGAACGAATGTTCGCGAGACACCCTCTCGGGCAATGCGTTTCCACAGGTTGAACCTGTAACGCATGCGGTGTACACGGCAACGTGGGGGTTGGTGATACACCTTGTCGCACCGTGCGGAATGGGCGTGCGGGCCGGGTGATCACCAGTTCGTCGCCGCAGCCGTTCTCGGGACTCGAGCGAACGTTATCGGCCCAGGTGTCGTCTGGGTGCAGATCATCATGTGTGGTGAGCCGAATCGGGCATGCCGTCCCGAGGCGAGATGGCCGCGGTGACGCGATGTGCCAGCGCGCGCAGGTGCTCGATGAGTTCGGGTGGTTCGTGGACTCGGAATTCGAAGCCGAACAGCCCGGTATAGACGGCCAATTCGTCCAGTGAGTTCGAGCCGGTGTGTAGCAGGCAGTGTCCTTCGTCGATCGCCTCGATGACGCCGATGGTCGGTGGGATGCGATTGGCCGCCACCGCCGCCGGTACTTCGAGGGTGATGCGTGCTCGATAGCGGTAGGGCGCAGTGCTGATCCCGTGTGCGACGAAATTGGCCAAGTCCACCTCCGGCGCTTCGCGCGGGGTGAACCGCGGACCGTTGGGGATGCGCGGACGCAGGCGGTCGATTCGGTAAGTGCGCCAATCCTTGCGATCGACGTCCCAGCCGACCAGATACCAGTGTCGCCCGGTGTGCACGAGCCGATGTGGTTCGGCCGCCCGTCGGATCTCGGTGCCATCGTGCGTGCGGTAGTCGAAGCGGAGTTGTTCGTGGTCGCGGATCGCGGAGGCGATCGCGGTCAACACATCGGGATCCACGAGCGGGGTGCCGGCCGACATGCTGACGGTGGCGGCCTGCAGCGCCGAGACCCGGTGGCGCAATCGAGCCGGGAGGATCTGTTCCAATTTCGCCAGGGCGCGTAGGGAACTCTCCTCGATTCCGGCGATGGTGCCGCCCGCCGCGGTGCGCAGCCCGAGGACGACGGCGACCGCCTCGTCGTCGTTCAGCAGCAGCGGTGGCAGTTTGGCTCCAGCGCCCAGTCGATATCCAGCGGCTCCCGCCACGGCGTGCACGGGATAGCCGAGGTTGCGCAGTTTGTCGATGTCGCGGCGGATGGTCCGTATATCGACCTCGAGGCGTTCGGCCAGTTCGGTGCCGGTCCAATCGCGGGGTGTCTGCAGCAGCGACAAGAGTTCGAGCAGTCGGGCTGAGGTCTCCAACACGCTGCGTATTCTCCACCAGAACCTAGGACTGTAATTGCCCTAGGTGGCTCTTAGTGTGGTTCTCATGAACACCGAGATCACCTCGTTCCGGATCGATGTCCCCCAAGAACAGCTCGACGACCTGAATCGGCGACTGGACGCCACCCGCTGGCCAGACGCGGATCCCGGTGCGGGGTGGCGACAGGGTATCCCGCTCGACTACACCAGGGAACTGGCCGACTACTGGCGCAACACCTACGATTGGCGCGCCCAGGAGGCCCGACTCAACTCCTTCCCGCAGTTCCGCACCGAGATCGACGGCCATGACGTGCATTTCATCCACGTCCGCTCGGCAGAACCCGGCGCGTTGCCGCTGGTGCTCACGCACGGATGGCCCGGATCGATCGTGGAATTTCTCGATACGATCGGGCCGCTGACCGACCCGGTGGCGTATGGCGGCAACGCGGAGGATGCCTTCCATGTCGTCGTGCCGACCATCCCCGGCTACGGGTTTTCCGGACCCGCGGTAGGCTGGTCGACCGCGCGCGCCGCGAAGGCGTGGGCGGAACTCATGCGCCGCCTCGGCTACCACCGCTACGCCGCGCACGGCGAAGACACCGGGGCCGCGATCTCGCGACAGCTGGCGGTCATCGACCCTGAGCACCTGGTCGCTGTGCATCTGACGATGATCGCCTCCGCCACCGTCACCCCGGAGACCGCCGACCTCGACAATCCGGCCGAACGGCGTGCCCTCGAACTGGCTCGCCGCGCCCAGTACGAACTCGGCGCGTACGCGATGCTGCAGGCAAGCCGCCCCCAGACACTGTCCTACGCGCTCACCGATTCACCGGTGGGGCAACTGGCCTGGATCGTCGAACGATTCAAGGACTGGACCGACTCCACCGACGCGCCCGAGGACGCCGTCGACCGTGACGCGATGCTGACCAACGTCATGATCTACTGGCTCAACGCCACCGCGGGCTCCTCGGCGCGCTACTACTACGAAGGCGCCGCCACCTGGGGAGCGCCCGAGCCCGAGACCGACGTGCCGGTCGCCGTGGCGGTGATGCCCCACGACCTCGGCATCCCGGTCCGCCGCGTCGCCGAACGAAACCACAACATCGTGCGCTGGACCGAATTCGACCGTGGCGGCCACTTCGCCGCCATGGAAGAACCCGACCTCATCGTGGACGACCTGCGTGCCACGTTCCGCGAATACCGCAAATAGACACCGAATCTCGGCGATCCACGGCGGACGACTGTCTGTGGTCATCTGCCATGAGCAGCACGGTCCCGGGTGTGGCCGCTACACATCTGGGACCGTGCGGGCGCCCTTCGCCGCGGGCAACCGGCAACGGCGCGGCTCATTCGTCGGCGCGGGCGTCGGGATCGCGCAGCGAGCGGTGGGTTCCGCCGATGTCGGGCAGATGGAACGCGTAGTGCCCGTCCAGGCCGATGTGGCCATGGACGAACGCCGATAAATTCGCCGAATCGGATCGTTGGCGCCGAATCTCGCGAAACTGTTCCTCGACCCCGGCTACGCCTCGACACCGGCACCCCAAAGTTGGTGCGGCGCAACCTCGAATTCGAAACAGCCACGGCGAAAGGAGGTTCCGCAGCCGCCCGCGACATTGTGCCGTTCCAGCAACAGCGTTCGCGCGCCCGCGCGTTGCGCCGTGGCCGCGGTCCTCAGCCGGCGTTGCCCGCGCCGATGACGATGGCGTCGTAATCGTTCACGCTTCGGCGGTCTCACGCTGGAGCTGCGCGGTGGCCTCGGCCTTGATCCGCTCGAACTGTTCGCCCATCCGCGCGGCCAATGCCTGTGCGGCCGACATCGGACGCACCATCACCATGAAGTCGTCGATCTTGCCGTCCGCATCGAAATGCAGGAAATCGCAGCCGGTGAGCTGCTTGCCGTCGACGGTGGCCTCGAAGACGAAGGCGTGGTCGCGGCCGTTGGCGTCGGCGATCTCGCGCACGTAGCGGAAGTCCTCGAATACCCGGATCACCGCGCGCAGGATGGCCGCGGTGATCGCCTTGCCCGGATAGGGCTTGAACGCGACGGGGCTGGTGAATACCACATCGTCGGCCAGCAGTGCCTCGATAGCGATCTCGTCGCGGGCCTCCACAGCTGCACGGAAGGGATGCATCACGCCACCTTTCATAGTCAATTAGTTGTCTATCTATTTTGAACACTATCGGGGACCTGTATGTGCGTCCACAGTTGATTAGACAATAATTTGAATATTCATCGAAGGTGTTAGCCTGAGCGGATGGCGCTACGTGACGCGGTGCTGGCCGCTCTGCTGGAAGGGGAGGCGTCCGGCTATGACCTGGCCAAGGGCTTCAACGCCTCGGTGGCCAACTTCTGGATGGCCACACCCCAGCAGCTGTACAAGGAACTCGAGCGGATGGCCGCCGACGGCCTGATCGAAACCCGGGTCGTGCAGCAGGAGCGTCGCCCGAATAAGCGACTGCACGCCATCACCGCGGCCGGCCGGGCCGCGCTGCGTGCGTTCATCGCCGAGCCCGCCAAACCGACCGCGGTCCGTGACGAATTGATGGTCAAAGTGCAGGGCATGGACACCGAAGATGCGCCGACCGTGCGCGCCGCGGTGGCCGAGAAGCTGGACTGGTCCAGGGCGAAACTGGCCCGCTACGAACGCCTGCGCGCCCGCCTGCTCGACGGGCGCAGCGAGCAGGCGTACCTGGCCGAGGCCGAGCGCATCGGTCCCTACCTGACCTTGGTGCGGGGAATCTCCTTCGAGCAGGAGAACCTTCGCTGGGGCGAGTTCGCTCTTGCCGTCATCGACCGGCGGACCGCCGCTGGCTCCGCGACCCCGGCCGATCTGGACTCGATCACCCCACGCTGAGGTGCCGTGTGGTGCCGCCGTGTGCCAGAATCCGCGAGTGCGCAATCCCGTGATCGATGTTGCGGTGGGCAGCGATGTCGGCAGCCGCTACTCGGCGAATTTCGATGTCACCTATCTGCGCGCGCGGCCGTTGCTCGCCGTGCTGGCCGACGGCATGGGAGATGGACCGGGTAGCGCGGCGGCGGGGCGGACCACGGTCGATATCTTCGTCGACCACATCGTGAATGCGGTGGAAGTCGGGCCTGATGCGCTGCGTGCCGCGGTGGCGGCCGCGGATGCTCGGGTGAGCCGGATCGGTCGGGAATTGCGGACCTTGGCTGGATGCACACTGACCGCCATGGTCGTCGCTCCGGATGGCTGCTGGCTCGTGCAGGTCGGTGACTCCAGGGTGTACCGACTGCGTGCCGGGCTACTGGAGCTGCTGACAACCGACCATACGATGGCGTGGCTCGGCGCTGTGCACGGTTGGTATCCATTCGACTCGCCGCAGGCCGCGGCGGCGCGGTATCAGCTCACCCGCTACATCGGGCACGGGACCGCGGCGGAACCGGACGTGCTGAGCGTGACTACGCGCCCAGGCGACCGATACCTGCTGTGCACCGACGGCATATCCGATCAGGTCGGCTACGACGATCTGCAAATTCTGCTGAGCCGTGAGGCCGATCCGCGCTCCGTTGTCGCTGGGCTGCTGTCTGCCGCCGATCTGGCGGGTGGCAACGACAACGCCACGGCTATCGTCGTCTATGTCGACTGAATTGCTTTGCGGTACACCAGATTTAGTGGCCGGTCGACCTGAGGCGCTGGGTCATTCGACAGGCCATCGCCGCAGAAGGACGATTCGGCCGATGATCAGGCAGACAGGCTCAAAGCAGCGCTGAGCGCGGCGTCATAACGGTCCCAAACGATTTCGGTCAACGCCGGATCCGGCCCGAGCACGGGCGCGTGCACCACATCGGGCACGGCGGCTGCCAGGCGATCGGTGAGCAGCCCCGGCGCGAGGAACCACGGTGCGACGAGCACGCGCTCGGCACCACTGACGCGCAGACGCGAAATTGCTTGGGTGACAGAAGGTTCGGTGGTCGCGAAGCAGATTTCGGTATGCCAGCCGGTCAGCGCCGCGAGCTGTTCGGCAACCTCGCCGGTTCGCGCGTTCGCTGCCGCCGATGCCGTCCCAACGGCCGCCACGGCGACCCCCACGTTCGTGAGTGATGCAGACGGTGCACCCCCCGCCGGTCCCAGCGCCGCCAGGGTGCGGTCGCGGAGAGTAGCGATGAGTCGTTGGTCCGGCCCGAGAACGTCGGCTTGGGTCAGCGGGAGCTGCGGGCGTGCGGTGGCGAGCAGTCCGGGTAGATCGACTCGTGCGTGATAAGCGCTGCCCAGCAGCAGCGGTACCACGACGGCCTGCGTGTGTCCCTGTGCGGCAACGGCATGGACGACCTGCTCGACCGATGGCGCATTCAGATCGAGAAATGCGAGTCGCACATCGATATCCGGCCGGGCGGCGGCGATATCGGCGACGACCGCCGACATCGTCGCAGCCGAGCGCGGATCTCGACTGCCATGTGCCACCGCGATGAGTGCCGGTCTCGGGTCCGCATATCCGCCGATCGGTGTGGCCGCCGTGACCCGGATCGGCCCGAACATCGGTCTATTCGGTCCGCGTCCGTGTTCGGATATGCGCTCTAGTTCGGCCCACATGGATCCGCCCGGCAGCCGCGCCACCGAGCCGATACCACCGCGCGAATTCACCTCAGACTCCGACCTCGACCGCGGTCAGCACGTCACCGACCAGGCCGGCGGCGAGGGTATTGCCGCCCGCCGGATCGATGAGCAGGAAGCTGCCGGTGTGCCGGTTGACGCGGTAGTCGTCGGCCGCGATCGGCTCGGCGACACGCACCGAGATGCGGCCGATATCGTTGAGCGTCAACGACTCCGGGCTCGCCTGCGTGGTCAGGTTCTGCTCGTCGAACCGCTCGACGAGCGCGCCGACGATCGCCTGCGTGGTGCGGGTGCCGTGTTTGAGCAGCAGTCGCGCGCCGGGACGCAGCGGCTTATCGCCGAGCCAGCAGACGGTCGCGTCGAACGAGTCGATCGGTTCCGGCGCATCGGCCGGGGAGGCGATCATGTCACCGCGCGAAATGTCCACATCGTCGGCCAGGATCAGCGTGACACTGCGGCCGGCCTGTGCGACGGCGAGCTCACCATCGGGCGTATCGACCCGCTCGACGGTGGAGCGAATTCCGCAGGGCAGCACCACGATTTCGTCGCCGGGTGAAACCGAGCCCGCCGCGATCTGGCCCGCGTACCCGCGGTAGTCCGGGTATTCGGCGGTGCGCGGTCGGATCACGTACTGCACTGGGAAGCGCAGTCCGAGCGCGTGCGCGCCCGAGCTGTCGGCGTCCACCGGTACCGACTCGAGGTGCTCGATCAGCGAGGGTCCGTCGTAGTACGGGGTGTTCACCGAGCGCGAGGCGATATTGTCGCCGTGCAGTGCCGAGACCGGAATCTCCAGCACATCCTCGGCGGCCCAGCCGAGGGTGCTGGTGAGGGTGTTGAATTCGGCGGAGATCGCGGCGAATACGGTCGCCGGGTCATCGACCAGGTCGATCTTGTTCACCGCGAGCACCAGCTTCGGCACGCCGAGCAGCGCGAGTACCGCGGCATGCCGACGGGTCTGCTCGATGACACCCTTGCGCGCGTCGACGAGCAGGATCACCAGCTGCGCGGTGGACGCGCCGGAGGCCGTATTGCGGGTGTACTGCACATGCCCGGGCGTATCCGCGAGCACGAAAGACCGCTTGGGTGTTGCGAAGTAGCGGTAGGCGACATCGATGGTGATGCCCTGCTCGCGTTCCGCGCGCAGCCCGTCCACGAGCAGCGAAAGATCCGGCGTGGCAAGACCCTTATCCACCGACGCGCGGGTGACGGCGTCGATCTGGTCGGCCAGCACGGATTTCGTATCGTAGAGCAGCCGTCCGACCAGGGTGGACTTACCGTCGTCGACAGAACCGGCGGTGGCCAGCCTCAATAGGTCGGACATATCAGAAATATCCTTCTCGTTTACGGTCTTCCATCGCGGCCTCCGACACTCGGTCGTCACCGCGGGTAGCGCCGCGCTCGGTCAAACGGGACGCGGCCACTTCGGCGAGAATCGCCTCGTTATCGCCCGCGTCGGAAAGAATTGCGCCGGTGGAGGATCCGTCGCCGACGGTGCGGTAGCGCACTGAACGGGTCTCCAGCACCTCGCCCTCGCGCGGGCCGCCCCAGACGCCCGGCGTCATCCACATGCCGTCGCGCTGGTAGACTGGACGTTCGTGCGAGTAGTAGATGCTCGCCAGGTCGATATCCTTGCGGGCGATGTAGCGCCAGATATCGAGTTCGGTCCAGTTGCTCAAGGGGAAGACCCGGACGTGCTCGCCGGGAGCATGCTTGCCGTTGTACAGATTCCACAGCTCGGGCCGCTGCCGCTTCGGATCCCATTGCCCGAAGGCATTGCGCAGCGAGAAGATTCGCTCCTTCGCGCGCGAGCGCTCTTCATCGCGACGGCCGCCGCCGAAGACCGCGTCGAAGCGGTGCTCGACGATGGCGTCCAGCAGCGGAACGGTCTGCAGCGGATTGCGGATACCGTCCGGGCGCTCGGTGAGCCGGCCGTCGGCCAGGTAGTCCTCGACCTTCGCGACATACAGCCGCAGGCCGTACTTGTCGACCACCTTGTCGCGGAACTCGAGCACCTCGGGCAGGTTGTGTCCGGTGTCGACGTGCAGCAGTGCGAAGGGCAGCGGCGCGGGCCAGAACGCCTCGAGAGCCAGGTGCAGCAGCACCGTGGAATCCTTACCGCCGGAGAACAGGATCACCGGCCGCTCGAATTCGCCTGCTACCTCACGGAAAATGTGGATCGACTCCGACTCCAACGCCGCGAGGGTGTCGAAATCGGTGATGCCGAGCAAACGTGCGCTGCTGGTTTCAGTCATGCTGTGTCCTCCTCCGGGCCCTGACTCGGTCATGCTGTGTCCTTCTTTGCATGCCCGAGGGGCCCTCCGTGGTTACGCGGGCTGCCTCCTCCGGGCCTTGACTCGGTCATGCTGTGTGCAACCCGCATTCGGTCTTGGCAATGCCGGCCCAACGGCCGCTTCGCGGATCGGAACCCGGCTCCGGCTTCTGTGTGCACGGAGCGCAGCCGATCGACGGATATCCCTCTTCGACAAGGGGATTGACGAGGATGCCGTGTTGTTCGATATAGGTCTGCATCGCGTCGTCGGACCAGGCGGCGATCGGGTTGATCTTCACCAGTCCGAATGCCTCGTCGAACGAGATGAGCGGTGCGTTGGCCCGGGTCGGGGCCTCCACGCGGCGGATGCCGGTGACCCAGGCGTTGTAACCGACGAGCGAGCGCTTCAGCGGCACAACCTTGCGCAACCGGCAGCATGCACCGGCATCATGGGCGAACAAATCCTTGCCGAGCAGCTGATCCTGTTCGGCCACAGTATTTTCCGGCCGCACATTGATCACATTCACGCCGTAGACGGCCGCCACCGCATCGCGGGTGCCGATGGTCTCGGCGAAGTGGTAGCCGGTATCCAGGAACAGCACATCCACACCCGAATGCACTTGGGCGGCAAGGTGAACCAGCACGCCGTCCTGCATATTCGAGGCGACGATGTATCCGGTGCCGAAGATGTCCTCGGTCCACTGGAGCAAGTCCAGCGCCGTGGCATTCGGTCCGAGTGCGGCCGCGCCTTTTTCGGCGAGCGCGCGCAATTCGTCTTCCGGCAGCTTCGCGGGCAGGTCCGTCGTTACTTGATCCGTTGTCACGCTAGTTCTCCCATTCACCGAAGGTCGGCCTCGTCGGCACGAACCGCCCACTGAGCGAACCGTTCGCCGTCTTCGCGGTGCTTGATGAAGTTGCGCACCACGCGTTCGATGTAGTCACCGAGCTCATCGGTGGTCACCTTGTGCTGACGTAATTTCCGACCGAAGGCGCTGTCGAAGCCGAGGCTGCCACCGAGATGAACCTGGAAACCCTCGACGTGATTGCCGGAGCCGTCATCGATCAGCTGCCCCTTGAAGCCGATATCGGCGATCTGCGCCCGCGCGCAGGAGTTCGGGCAGCCGTTGATATTGATGGTCACCGGAACATCCAGCTGCGCATTGAGATCCGCGAGCCGCTCCTCCAACTCCGGCACCAGCGCCTGGGACCGCTTGCGGGTCTCGGCGAAGGAGAGCTTGCAGAATTCGATTCCGGAGCAGGCCATCAGGTTCCGGCGCCACAGCGACGGACGTGCCTGCAGGCCAAGGGGTTCCAGCTCGTCGATCAGCGCGTCGACCTTATCGTCGGCGATATCGAGCACGATCAGCTTCTGGTACGGGGTGAACCGGATCCGGTCCGAGCCGTATTTCTCCGCCGCCTCGGCGACCTTGGTCAGCACGGTGCCCGAAACCCGGCCCGCGATGGGGGAGAAGCCGACCGCGTTGAGCCCGTTGCGCAGCCGCTGCACGCCGACGTGATCGATCGGCTTCTTCGGCTGCTCCGGCGCGGGACCGTCGATCAGCTTGCGCTTCAGGTACTCGTCCTCTAGCACCTGACGGAACTTCTCGATGCCCCAGTCCTTGATCAGGAACTTCAGCCGGGCCTTGGTGCGCAGGCGGCGGTAGCCGTAATCGCGGAACAGCGAGACGACGGCCTCCCACACATCGGGCACCTCGTCCAGCGGCACCCACGCGCCGACCCGCTGGGCCAGCATCGGATTCGTCGACAGACCGCCGCCGACCCACAGGTCCAGACCAGGGCCGTGTTCCGGGTGATTCACCCCGACAAACGCGACGTCGTTGATCTCGTGCACCACATCCTGCTGGCCCGAGATCGCGGTCTTGAACTTGCGTGGCAGGTTGGAGTACTCCTTCTTGCCGATGTAGCGGCGCACGATCTCCTCGATCGCGGGCGTCGGGTCGATGATCTCGTTCAGCGATTCACCGGCCAGCGGCGAGCCGAGCACCACACGCGGGCAGTCGCCGCACGCCTCGGTGGTCTGGAGGCCGACGCCTTCGATCCGCTTCCAGATCTCGGGGACGTTCTCCACCTCGATCCAGTGGTACTGGACGTTCTCGCGGTCGGACAGGTCGGCGGTGTCGCGGGCGAACTCGGTGGAGATCTGGCCGAGGGTCTTCAACTGTGCGACATTCAATGCGCCCGCATCACAGCGGATGCGCATCATGAAGTACTTGGCCTCGAGAATGTCGATGTTCTCGTCACCGGTCCAGGTGCCGTCGTAGCCCTGTTCGCGCTGGGTGTAGAGGCCCCACCAGCGGAACCGGCCGCGCAGATCGCCCTTGTCGATGCTGTCGAAGCCGTGTTTGGAATAGATGTTCTCGATCCGGGCCCGCACATTGAGCGGGTTGTCGTCCTTCTTGGACTGCTCATTCGGGTTCAGCGGCTCGCGGTAGCCGAGCGCCCACTGGCCCTCGGCCTTGCGGCGCACCGGCTTACCGGTGCGGACCCGGGTGCCCGTCGGTGCCTCGGTCCGCGGACGGTCCGGACGGACGCGTCGTTCGGAGACCGGGCGGACCGGGCGTGCGTGCTGCCCGGGTCCGGATTCCGGCTGGGGCTGATTCGTGGGACCGGAGTCGGTGCTCGACGTCATAGGGTCGCTCCTGCTGAGTGGTTACATCCGTGTTGCAGACGCGAGGGCTGACTCACGCCTGTGGTGTCAGCGGGCTGGTGTCCGTCGAAACGAGGGATCACCGGGCGAACCTGGGAATGCGCGCCGCTGAGCTACCGAGGGGAACCGGGCCGACAGCGGGCACTGCAGACGCGCTTGTAGTCGACGTGGCGGCGTGCCACAAGTCGTACTCCAGATCCGCGCATGTGGCCCATTGTGCCACGTCAGAGTGGCCCTTCCGGCCGCGCGGCAGTATTTCCCGCGAAATCGAGGGAAATCCCCAGGACTATGCGCGCCGATTGTGATGGCTGTCATAGTTGGCGAGCTGAATGCATCACATGATTCGTCAAGATCGTCGTCGGTGGACCGGATCACTCGGTTTGACCTCGAGCTAGGTTGAGGTAGCAAGCTCGGTGGCATGAGTACCGATACCGATCTCGACGCCATCCGTGCGGTCGTCGCCACCGTCCAACACTCCCAGCAGCACGAGCTTGTCGACGAATTCGTCGGTCTGTTCCGTGAGGACGCCATCTGGACGAGTGCGGGCGGGAAGCGACTGTTCGGCCGCGCGGCCATCGCCGAGTTCACCGCCCAGGTGCTGCCGGGCGCGATGGGGGACGGCACCGTGACCTACGAGGTCGAGCACGTGCTGATCATCCGGCCGGATGTGGCCGCGGTCAAGGTGGTCCAGCGCTACTTCGACGGCGACGGTCAGCTGTCCGGTCAGGGCTCGCCGATGTACGTCATGTCCAAGGAGGACGGCCGCTGGCTGCTCACCGCGAATCAGAACACCGGCGTCGCCGACTGAACCCGCCCGCAACAGCCCAGGGGGGCGGCGGTCACAATGGTGGGGTGAGTTCCGCCGCCGTCCCGATCGCAGCCGAGACGCCTGCCCTGGTGCTGCGCGACTTCGGCGGCGGGCCGTTCGGGATCTACATCCACGTGCCGTTCTGTGCGACACGCTGCGGATACTGCGATTTCAACACCTATACCGCGGGCGAACTGGGCACCTCGGCATCGCCGCAGTCCTGGCTGGATGCGCTGCGCGGTGAACTGGCGACGGCGGCCGACGAGTTCGCCAAGCTGCCGACGGCGACGCCCGAGGTGACGACGATATTCGTCGGCGGTGGCACGCCGTCCCTGCTCGGTGGCGACGGCCTGTCGAACGTCCTGGACGCGGTGCGCGCGAACTTCACCCTCGCTGCCAACGCCGAGGTGACCACCGAATCCAATCCCGAGTCGACCGGACCGCAGTTCTTCGAACGCATCCGCACGGCTGGATACACCCGGGTTTCGCTCGGCATGCAATCCGCGGCCCAGCATGTGCTGAAGGTGCTCGACCGCACCCACACGCCCGGCCGGGCCGTTGCCGCCGCGAAAGAGGCACGTGCCGCCGGATTCGACCATGTGAATCTCGACCTGATCTACGGCACGCCGGGGGAGCGCGACAGCGATCTGGACGCGAGCCTGGACGCGGTGCTGAGCGCGGGCGTCGACCACGTCTCGGCCTATTCGCTCATCGTCGAGGACGGCACCGCGCTGGCCCGTCGGGTCCGCCGCGGCGAACTCCCCGCCCCTGACGACGATGTGCTCGCCGCCCGCTACGAACGCATCGACTCCCGCCTGAATGCGGCCGGGCTCACCTGGTACGAGGTATCCAATTGGGCCGCAGGCGATTCCGCCCGTTGCCGACACAACCTCGGCTACTGGGACGGCGGCGACTGGCTCGGTGCGGGACCCGGCGCGCACAGCCATGTCGGCGGCGTGCGCTGGTGGAACGTCAAACACCCTGCGCGCTATGCCGATACCGTCGCACGCGGCGGCTTTCCCGCGGCGGGCTGGGAAGTACTCACCGCCGACGAGCAGCACACCGAACGCGTCATGCTGACCATCCGCCTGCGCACCGGTCTGCCGCTGAACGAGTTGGCCCCAACCGAATCCGCCGCCGCGACCCGAATCATCGCCGACGGTCTGGCAATTCGCTCGAACGACCGCCTGATCCTCACCGACCGTGGCCGCCTACTCGCCGATGGCGTGGTTCGCGACCTCCTGACCTGAGCCGTATTCGCTACTGCCGGTGCCTTCGCGGTATCTTGCGCCGTGGTTCTCACTTGGCTTGTAGGTCTGGCTCGCGCGGTCCGAATCGCCCGCGGCGGCCTCAGGGGTCGAGGCGTTGCAGCCTATTTGTCGCCGAGAGCGCTGGCGAAATTTTCGGCTACCCCGCGAACTTGATCGCATGACGAGGAGGCCGGAGTCGATCCGGGGATGGCGCTGAGAACAATCTCCAAGACTCCATCGGTCGAGGATATTGCCGCATTGCAGAAATTGGGGAATGCATCATCGGTAAAGACCACAGCTGGACGGCCGTCGATGGGATCTCTGCTTATCACCGTGTTGTGGCTGGAAGTGGCGGCCCCTGCGATGGGAGTGTTCTTCGACCGCACTATGACATCGCCGGTAACTTCCCCGTCAGCGTTCTTTGGCCGTTCGAAAGAGCAACCGATAACAACCGTATCTCCGGCTACGAGATCGCTTCGCGTGCGGGTTTTCGGATCGAATCCGGCGCTTGTCGCCATGGCATCGTCAATCGTGAAGCACGGATCGAATCGGACCGGATTGATGCCGTCGGGCTGCTTCGGTGCGGGAGGAATCTCCCCTGACTTCGATGTTGTCCGCGAGGCCGGCGAAGTGGAGGATTGATTCGAGCCGTGATCATTCGCATTGTCATTCGCGCACGCGGTCAACAGTCCGAGTGTAACCAGCACGCATCCGGCGGTGAGGGATCTGTTAATCACTGAGAAACTCCTGCTGCTTGCGATTCCGTATGCCGAAAAGAACTCGGGCAGCGAGGAGTATGCCACTTGAGTGCGCAAGTTTCCTAGAGGTACCTTTTGACACGTCGGGCTGATCATCGTAAGGTTCCCTTGTTCGCGTGAAGGGGGAGGTTGAGCACTGCGAATCGTCAAGCTGCTGCACCGGCGCGGGATACTCATTCAACTGGTGAAGATTGCGCTGCTATTCGGCATAGCCGTTGCGATCCTGCTTGTGATGACGTGGATCGGCAACCCATTTGCGGATGACGTGGAATCACCGGCGAAGGCGGCGTCGTCGTGGGCATCGCCGCCCCCAGCGGGGCGAGTTGATCCGCCGCTGCCATCTGGATTTCCGTCCCAGGAGTTTCCGCCGCCGTTGGTCGAAGTGCCCAAAGGGCAGCCGCAGCCGGTGCCCACGAGATTTGGGCTGACTTATACCGTGCCATCGAGCGATGGGTGGCGGCCCAGTAACGACACTGTAATTGGCTGGTCGGAAAAGGATGGATCCATCATAGCCGGATATGGTGCCGTGAGTGATTATGGCTATCGCTATTGTCCCCAGAACAAGAGTTCAACTCTGGCCGCGGTGGGTGTTGCGGGCCGCAATGGTATTGATATCGATGCAGCCGCTCGCGAGGAGATCGGTAAGGCGGAGCGGATATTCACCCACAACGGCACCGGGCGCCGACCGCAGGTCGACATTCGCGGTCCGTCGCAATTCGAGATATCCGGGCGTCCGGCGGTCCGATATACAGCAGTAGTAACTGGACTGTACCAAGAACATTCCTGTGACCCCACTGAACTGGAATTTGACATAGTCGCCACTCCGGCGTATTTCACCTCGGAGGTCGCGGTCTTCATGTTCAAACATGTCATCGGGTCTGCGAAGGCTCTGACCAGTAGCGACGTCGACAAGATCGTCAAATCTTTGCAGAGAACGTAACGAGTAGATGTAGGTATTTGATGGGTGAAGAGTTCCTCGCGAAGCCGTCTGAAATAGGGGGCTTGGCCAAAATTGTCTCTGAAATCGGCAATAATGCTACAGAAGCTGGAAAATTTACCGGCCAGCATGGGCCGCCGGCGGATTGGCTCAGTGGTCCGATCATCGACCAATTATTGGCACCGGTCCGCATCGCCGCCGAATCGACTCAACGGCGAATGGGAGATATCGGCATCAAGACGATAGAAACCGGTTACGAACTCAACAAAGCAGCCTGGCTGTATCACAACCAGGATCAACACACCTATGCCGCACTCAACCAGCACAAGGTCAACCTCGGCCACCGAGATGTGCCGGTGCCCGTGTACACGGATAGGGAAGCTGACGGCCACGCGGTCGACTACGAGTCGTCGGCCATCTATTCGAAGCCGGAAGAATTCAAACTCGATGTGCCGCAAGCGAACAAGGAGGACACCGCCGCACTTGTCACCGAGGTTGCGCCTGTGCTCGGGAACGTCAACGAGGCCATCAAGAGCATCACCCGTATGGCAGGTCATGAGGTTGATCCACTCGGCGAGGCGCTGAAGCCGATTCCGGGTAACTGGAACGAGGTGAGGCGTATCGGCGAGGCTTATAAAGCGGCCGGCAACGGCATGGAGGCATGCGGGAAGAACCTCGAAGCCGGCGTCAGTCGGGTCGACCAGCATTGGAACGGCAAGGCCGCCATATCCTTCAGCGAGTGGGCGCAACTGCAGATCGCGGCAATGAAGTGGGAGGGACCCGTCGGTCGGGTCATCAGTGACGCCCTCGGCGTGGTCGCAGACAAGATCAGGGAGGCCGTCAAGACCATCCTCACAAAGGTGTGGGAGATGCTGGAGGAGCGCGTCGATTTCCGGAGCGTCAAGGGCGCGATCAAGACGATCGCCCACAAGATCCCTGGCGCCGGCACTGCCGCGGAGATCGCCGATATCGGTCGCAAGTTGATCGAGATCATCACCACCGCAATAGATCTCGTCAAGAAGATCGAGGCATTGAGAGACCGGGTCAAGTCGCTTCTCGAGATCGTGTCCGATCCGCTCGGGACCGCCCGCGACAAGGCCAAACAGACGCTCGACCAGACCCTCGAGCCGATCACGTCGGCGATCGATGATGCGACCAAGAAGGCGGCGATAGCCAAGGATGTGTCGGAGATAGCTCAGCTCAATCACACCCTGGACCGGCCACAGCAAGACTACGAAATCGGCTCGGGTAACCAGCCTTGGGAGAACGCATGAATCCGGTATGGGGATCCAACCGCGAGCCGAATCTGGATCCCGAGGTGGACGCCGCTGTGCGCAGCCTCATGGACGCCGTCGCCGACCTGGACACCGCGCGCATCCGATTCGAGAACCTGGACATTTCGGCACTATTCAACGAACCCACCACGGTTGACGAGGAATTCATGTCGGACCTCGCAGCCGTACCCACCGCCTCGCCCGAACTCCAGGCCTATGCGGCCCGCGTCCACCACGGCGAGTGCCAGTGGCGTGAGATCGAGCAGCTTGCCCGCCCCGTGCCCCCTGAGGTCGCCGAGTTGAAGACTTCGCCGCGGTTCACTTGGCAGTGGGATCCGCAGCCGCCGCCACCGGCAGTCGAGACCCGTTCGCGTCGTTACGACAACAACACCGTCGGGCCTTCGGACTGGCCTGACGATTTCGACGAATACCCGACGAACAGGTCCTGGTTGGTCTGATGGGGCGTGCGACGTCGTCCTCTCTGGTGGGTGGAACCGAGTGTGTGGTACGTGGGCTTGTGAGTTCTCCAGATGTCTGCGGGCCGGGCTAGCGGAATACTGTCGTTGCACTATCACGGATCGGTAAACGCGCGTAGGCTGCGGACAAACCAAGGAGTCCTATGCCACCGGCACGACACATCACTGTTATCTCTGAGCAGAGCGAGTTCGCCGAGGCGCGGGCCGCGGAGAAGGCCGAAAACGCGCGACAGTGCGCCATAGCCGCCCGCACGGTCGCCAGCCACGCTGAGAACGCGGCGGATTGCGAATCCTTACTCGCCATGCTCGGCCTGGACGCCAAGGCGGGCAAGATGGCGAGAACCAGGTTCGAGCTGTAGCTGCGGGTGTTGCATGCCGTTGCTCGTCGGGTGAGCGTCGGCAGAGGCGAGAGCCGATCGCTGGCTGCTTCTCCGGGCCTCGGCGCGCGCCTGATGTCGGCGTGCTGAGGTCTGTCGCGAATGGTCGTCGTCGGCATTCCCGCGGTGCGGTGCACCGACCGAGCGGTCTGTTCAGCTGTGGTGCTCGGCGAAAGGTGACAACATCAGGGCCGACAGCATCAACGACGACAGGCAGGACTCTGATGAATATCACCCGTAGTCTCCGCGCCTGCATCGCGGCGCTCACCCTGGCTTCCACACCCGTCCTCGCGGCCGTGCCCGCGGCCGCCGAACCCCTGCCGACGATCGTGCTCGTGCACGGCGCCTTCGCCGACATCACGAGTTGGAACGGCGTCGCCGCGACGCTGCGCGACCACGGTTATCGAGTCGTTGTTCCCGACAACCCGCTGCGCGGCCCCGCCAACGATGCCGCGGCCATACAGCGAACCCTGGACACCATCTCCGGACCCGTTGTCCTGGTGGGCCATTCGTATGGCGGCTTCGTCATCACCAACGTCCACGACCCGAAAGTCCGAGCGCTGGTCTACATTGCCGCCTTCGCCCCCGTACAAGGCGAAGTCGCACTCCTCGAACTCGACCCGATCCGCTTCCCCGGCAGTCAGTTACTGCCCCCGGCACTACAGGTGTGCGCCGTCGACGACCCACATGGCTTAGCGGGCAAGAATATCGACAGCTACATAGCCCGCGAATACTTCAACCCGGTCTTCGCCCAAGATGTCTCCCCCGAAGTAGCCGCCGCCATGTTCGCCCACCAACGCTCCCTGGCCGTAGCCGCCAACCTCGAACCCTCCGGCACCCCCGCCTGGTCCTCGGCCCCGAGCTGGTACCTCGTCTCGGCCAACGACCATGTAATCCCCCCAGCCTCCCAACGCTTCATGGCAACCCGAATGGGCGCCCACACCACCGAAATCGACGCCTCGCACGCCTCCCTCGTCTCCCGCCCCACCGAAGTCGCCTCTGTAGTAGAAGCCGCAGCTGGTCAGTGACCAGCTGACTGTCGGCGGGAAAGTGACTTCGCCGGCTACTGGTTTCGATGTCCGCGACTCCCGGAGGGAGGCGTCGCGGCGGGGCATCGGCCGATCTGAGCACTACCAAGTGTTACTGCGCTGTTCCTGGAGGCGTTGAACGGCGCGGTCGATCCACGTCGTGAACTGAGTGGTGAGGTCGGCCGGAGTGGTAGGGCGAACAGTGATGTGTGCACCACGGGTTTCGGTATAGCGGCCGTCGTCGGTGATGTCATACCACTGTAGGACCTGCCGGGGCTTGGACCGGGTGTGGATGGGACCGGTGAGCAGGACGGCGGTGCCACCGCCGTCGGCTTGGCGGCCGAGTAGGCGTTGGTGTTGCTCGTGGGGTGAGTTGCGCGCGACATCCTCGAAGTAGCTGCGCTGCTGCGGTCACAGTTCATCGGGATGGAAGGTGGTGGGCTTCGCGGTGCCCGGCCGACATCCGGGCATCGCGGCGACAATCCGAGCGGGCAGATTCTTGGGGGTGAACAGGTGCACACGGATCCGTCCGTGCTCGGTCGCGTTGCCGAATTGAGTCAGCGTTATCGCGTGGTGCGGCGTTCGGGCACCCACGATTCGGTACTCGCGAAGGTCATCACGACCGGTGGTGTTCTTGTGTTGGCAAGTGCCGCCGAGGATTTCGATCCTGATGTCAGAATCGCCGAGGGTGTACAAGGCCAGGTGGATCTGCTCCAGCTCATCGGCGGAGTAGCGCTCGCGCACCGTGGTTCGGTGCGCGGAGAACTCGTTGCGATAGGCGAACCGGCTGGTGTATCGCAGCGGGCTGGGGAACCGGTCGTGTGCTTCGCTGTATCAGAGCGCGGCGAAATCATCGGGTTCCCAAGTCCATTCGGCCATTCAAGTCCAATCATGTTGCGCTGCATTTCGACGGCTGATTTCAGTATGCGAAATGCGGCGCACGGCAATTCGTCTGCGGTCGGACGGGAAGCCATGTGACTCAGTCGGTTTCGGCGTCACCACCGATGACTCCGCCGGCCACGGTCTGCGGTATCTCGCCGAGGAGTTCATCGGTGTTGTTCTGGTTGGTCAGATATTCGGGGATTTTGTGGCCGGACTCGTCGTCCTTGCCGCCGGAGCGTCCGCCACCCATACCGCCCATGCCCGCCATACTGCTGGTGCCACGCCCGGCTGCCGAGGTCGATGTAGTCGTCGCACCTGTGGTGCCGGCCGTGCCAGGTACGCCCTGCACGGTGCGGCCAGGACTTTGCTGGTTCGGTGAACCGGT
The DNA here is from genome assembly GCF_040674855.1 of Nocardia sp. NPDC049707. Taxonomy (NCBI): domain Bacteria; kingdom Bacillati; phylum Actinomycetota; class Actinomycetes; order Mycobacteriales; family Nocardiaceae; genus Nocardia; species Nocardia sp. NPDC049707. The sequence continues at coordinate 41,099 of NZ_JBFANN010000017.1, forward strand.
ACTTCCGGGAGAACTCGGGCTGGTCGTGGTGCCGAGTCCAGTCGGGGTCGTTTTGCCCAGGTCGGTCGAGGTGAGCGTGGACGGAGTCGCTTGCGTCGGATCGGTTCCTGTGGGCGTGCTCGATGAGGTGGGGTTCGTTGAGCTGGATTGCGCCTGCTCCGGCGTGGTCTGTTCGCCCTGTTCCTCGGTGGTTCCGGTCTTGCCATCACCTTCGGCGTCGCCTGGGTTGCCAGAATCCGTTGTGCCCGGGGAGTTTCCGGGACTTCCCGTGTTCGAACCGCCGTTGTCCCCGCCGGGCCGTGGCGCTGCGATGTCGACCGACTTGGTTGGGCTCATCGGTGCCGACAGCACCGGAATTTTTCCATCTAGGGAACTGAACGGCCGAACATAGTGTTCGTCCATCGCTTTACGAGCCTTCTCGGATTCCTCGCTCTGTTCGCGCTGCAGGTCCCAGCGGTGTGGGGGCCAGGCCCAAGAGGTCCAGGTGACGACGACCGGATCGGGGAGAGCCTTCTTGGTTTCGGAGATGGCGACAGCGGCGTCGCTGACCCGTGAGTACAGTTCGGCGAGAGCAGGAGTCAGATTGCGGGCGTCATTGGTGTAGTTCTGGATCGATTCCTTCGATTTCTCGGCGGCCGGGCCGGACCACGCCTGCGCGATGGAGTTCTGGATCGAGCGGGCAAAGGTTTCGACGCCCTGCTCCCAGTCCTGATGTATCTTCCAGTACTTCTCGGCCTGATTGATCGCGTCGGTGGGATCGAGCGGGTTGAAGGCGTCCTTGATGTCCGGATGCTCCCAGCTGTCGGAGTGTTCGCCGTTGTTGATCCGGGTCGGTTCGTAGCCGCTCATTTGGTCCGGCCGCCGGGGAGGACGTAGGGGCCGGTCGGCAGCGATACCGGCGGACGTTCCGGCAAAGTGGTTTCGAGACTGGTGAACTCGGCGGCGAAGTCGCTGTCGGCCTGCATCATTCGGTCGCGGATGATGCGATGGACTTCTTGGATGTCCTCGACGATCTTGTAGTGCTGCTCCATGATCGCGAACACGGAGTTGCCGTCGTCAGCGCCATTCGCCTTCTTCTTGAAGCGGTCGACCAGGGTGCGTGCGGAGACCAGGCGATCGTTGTCTTCGCCGAGGCCCCAGTGCTTTTGCCCTGCTACCCCGTCCATGACAGTCTGGATGTTCTGGATTACTTCCTTGAAGTACTCGCAGTCGCGATCGATATAGATGAAGTCTTCCGGCCTCAACTCAATCGCGAGCTGTCCCTCCCTGGCGGCGGTGAGTATGTTCGCCATCGGCCGCGGCGTGTCGTCACCCATATGTTAATTCCTCCCGGTGAGTCCGATCGCTGTCAGCATGTCATGCATTGCCGGGCATCGTCGGTACGACCTTCTCGGCCAATGCTCGGGTAAGTTCGCAACTGTCGAGCTGCCCAGTGTTCTTCCGTGATGGCGGATTGCTGAGGTTGAATTCGAGGCTGCCGCCTTTCATTTCGACGTCCAGTGTGCAAGCCCATTGCGGGTGCTCATCGACTTGACGCGTCGAGATCGCGCGACGGCTGTTGATGGTGAACTCATGTGCATCGGGCAGATTCTTCTCCCGGACCGCGTCGACTGTGATGTTTGTCGTTTGGATCCTCGCCCCGTATCCGTCGGTCTGTGCCCAGATGCAGCCTCGCCACTTGATTCCGCCCGATGCGTTCGAATCTTCTTTTTCTTTGTGGCGTAGCTTCTCTGAGTCCAACACGGCCTGTGGTACGTCGTTGCACGGGTCATAACCGGCGGGCACGTCCGCAGCGAGACCCACCGTCGAACCCGACGATCCGCTTGCACCACCGCTCGGCTGGGCGTTCCCCTTATCGGAGGACCCACACCCCGCCAGCACAACAGCGGCACCGACCCCAATCGCCGCCAGCCGCAACGACTTTGACCTGCTCGTCATTCGGGTCCCTCCCAGCCGGTGTCCGCACTTGACCCGCTGAGGCCGGGACCGGCTCCTCCGCCCCCTAACGGCATGCCTGCTTGACGCTACTGGCGTCGCATTGGCCGTGCAAGCGCACTACCCCCTGCACTGCGTAGCTATCACACTGCCCGGCCATCGCCGAAAAGAGCTGAACCCCTGGCCCATCTGGTGTCGGCTCAGCAGATACTTTCGTATAGTAATTAATTGGGCCCAGGTCGATCGGCTATTTCATGCGGCATAACCGAATGCTTAGCTCCGCGGCCTGTCTCAGCTGTTCGTCGGTCACTCTCAAGGGGATGCTCGGTGTCGTTGTCGATTCTTGGTTTGATTTGGAGGGTCACGTTACAACCGTCCGACTGGTTGATGAGTCCGACTAGACCGTCCGTGCGGGAGTTGTCGCTTTTAAAGTCGAGTGCCAATCAACGCGAGGTACTCCAACGCCAACGGTGACGACAGTCTTGAGTTAGTTCAGTCTGGCCGTTCCAAGTACTCGACTCTATTGCCTGAGATAGCGGGTCAACCCGATGCAGAATTCAGCAACGCGGCGCAACTGCTCATCGGTGAGACTCAGTCGGCCGCTGGGAGTCCGTGCGTGCTCTTCATTTATTTGGATCCTCCCTTCCCGTTCGTTGCTGCGGGTATCAATTTGGACAAGACCCCATGGGCGAGTATCGAAGATCCAGGTCGGTTCCGACGTTCCGCTGATCGGATTCATCATCGGGGCGGGGGTCCAGGTTGTGCTCGGATTTTTATTAAGCGAGATCGAAGCGCGTGCGACCATTTCGGAATTCGCTTCGACAGAACAGGCTCCAAACCCATATATCGTCTTTCCGAGATCATCGTCTGCCTTGATTTCGAGATCTTGCACCATCAGATCGTTAGCGAAGTATCTCGACAATGCATTGCACATATCTTGCACTGTGAAAGTTGCTCGAGTGATTGAAACAGACGGGGCGTTAGTAGGTGCTGGTGCAGATTCTGTGCACGCCGCTGAGAGCGCTAATACTACAGCGCCAACAGCAGCGAGCATCGGTTTCTTCATCACTTGGTTCTAGCTTTCCAGTCTGAACCGTCGCCATCGAGCACGCTAGCGTCGGCGTAATCAAGATTGTATTTGTAGGGCTTGCCCTCGCCGTCAGTCCCCATCGCCTCAATATGGATCGTTGGCCATTTGTTAAATGGCAGACCTGACTGTGTTGCTACTTCGGCCGCAATATTGTTACCGGCAATCATGTTGTTCTGCGCCATGGTCGCGCATTCGCCAAACGTATTGAATATTTTCGTCTGCATCGTTCCCGCCGACTTTACCAGATTATCGAGAGTGAGAACCGCAGCTGGCCCCTTCATCCAGATACCTGACATCGTGTTGGCGATTTCATTCTTGAATTCCAACAGTGCGGTCACCAGCTTCTTGTAAAGATCGAGGACGGCCTTGGCTAGCGTTTCCAGCTGGATCGCGATTTTCTCGCATAGAGCGGCCATGGACGTGAACGCCTCATTTTGCAAACCATATACGATGAAATACCGCTCCGAGGCCACGCCCTCCCATTCACTGCGAAGATTCGTGGTCTTTGCTTGGTTCCCCGCGTCTTTGATCTTTCCTTGGATATCACGCCAATTATTCGCTGTGTCGATAAAGGTAATAGGGGTCTTTACGCCATTTTGGAACTCGGTCAGCTTGTTGAGAACCGAGGTGATGGTCTGTTCAATAGAATCTCTGTGATCTTCGATCTTGTCGATGACATACTCGCTCGCGAGCATGCCAAGACCCAGTGAGGTGACTGTCAGGCCGATTTCGCCGGTCCGTAACAGGTTAATCAGCTTGTCGACGTCATTTTTATATCCTGATGGTAGTAATTCGAGGTCTTTAGCGACAATGCGCATCGCATCGATCTGGTTGTTCAGATCTGTGCGCGAGTCGAGTTCAGGTGCCATCGGGTGCGAGCCCCTAACCGAGAGCGTTGAATTGCTGTGCGCGGGCGGCTTCTTCGTCTTCGTAAGTTTTTGCGGCATGCCGTAGAATATTGGCAATGTCCTGGCACGCCCTGACGCCCTCCGCCAGTCGATCGTTGACGTACCCCGGCGCTGGCTCATACTTCGATACGGATGGAGCGAACACTCCGGCTTCGGCGGCTGTCATCTTGACACGGTTGGTCATGCCCTGTGCGTCTCCGAGCAGTACGGCTGCCGAGTCCCAAACCGCTGCGACCAACTTCATCCGATCTGTCGCTGCTTTGAAGTTTTCTGTCATTGTTGATAATTCACCTGCTCGAGTAGTGAACGAACGTGTTGGTCATGCTGAAACTCGAGATCCGGTATCGAATATTGTGAATAGTCTCCCCATACCCTGAACTGTGGCCGCTGATCGCGGACTTGATCAGCGCACCACAATATCTCATCGACAATGGTTGCAGGGTCAACGGCTTCTGTCCAGCCCGGCGAAATTGTTATTGAATTAATTCTCGTTCGGTCTGCGGTCATGAGCACTGCCGGGTCGTCTTGATGGCACCTTCGACCATTTACTCGATACCCGTTCTTCGCAATCATGGCGTCGAGCTTGTCCTGGTATTCGGACCACCGAGGCGTCTCGAGTAATAACATCAGCTGTGTTCGTCGGTCGGGGACCCCGCAATCAAGATCAATATTACCATCGGGAAGGAATCTTTGGCTCGATATAATCCGCGCAAGTTCCTGCGCGATAGCAAAGTCATAGGCCTCGAGTAACTCGGCCCCATATTCATGGGGCTGAACATGCCGACTCCATCTACTATCCAAGTCGATTCTAACTGGGAGTAGTCCGCGGTCGAGCTGCATGGAGGCGAACGATGAGCCTGCAAGTTTCCAGGTTTTTACCAAGTCTTGGAGTTTGTTCGCTGATTCGGCATAGCCGTGGTGGGATGCCTGGTAGAACTGAGACGCTTCAGGGCCTGGCCGCTGCTTCGATTGTCCGCCATACGTGGGAGACGATGATTGAGATCGCCCCGAGGGAGCAGCTTGGCGGTCCGCAGAGGCAGGAGATGTTGCGACGTCAGGGCCGGTTCGGCTAGTCGGCACCACTGTAGGCGGGACGACCCCGGGAACAGTTTTGGACGGTTTGGTAAGAGGCTCATCGTCCCAGAACTCATCCGGATCGTCGTAGTGGTTGTAAAATCCACCTGCCATCACTGCCCTACCTTCCGGCGATGTCCGGTGTCCCGTGCGGGGAGCGTTTTCCTTCGGTGAAATGGCATTTGAGACCCCCATCCCCACCAAACCCGCCACTGCGGTCGCCCCAACTCTCGCTTTCCATGCCAATCTTGTCAACTCGGTGACCGGCGTCGGCGTGCGAAAGCTGCTGCTGCAGAACCCGTTTGCGTCTAGCGGCGGCCCTGATCACCCTGTCAGCCGGCAATCGACAACAGCCCCACAGCGTTGTCGGCTGCGGGGCTGCGAGCTGCGGTAATGGGTTGGGCGACAGGGTGGTTGGGTACGGCTCCGTTGAACTGGGCTGTCATCCGACCAGCGCCCGCGACGACCCGACCAGGTGCCACTGGTCGGGCCTGTTGCTCAGGCGGATGGCCTGCTGAACTTGCCGCTCGCGACATCGGTTGTGAAGGAGTCCCATTCGCGTGGCGCGAAGACGAGTGCCGGGCCGCTCAGGTTCTTCGAGTCGCGGATGCCGACCATGCCTTCGGTAAGGAACGCGACCTCCACGCACTCCCCATTGGCGGTGCTGTGGCTGCTCTTGAACCAGTCGCCTTCGTCCAGGTTCACTGTCACTGAGCTAGCTCCTTCGCAATCCTCGAGATGAGCGCGCGGCTCTCGGCTTCATCCAACGCTGAACGTTTGATTTCTCGAAGTGCACCGCGATACTTCTCGATCTCTTCCGGTTTCTCCAGATAGAGACTACCCGTGTATCCGTCACAGTGAATTATTGGTGGTTCGGTTAGGTGTGCTGTCGGGTGTGCTGGAAACTCCAGTAGGACAAAGGGGCCAATGTTGAGCCCGCGGTGCGCCCCGACCGCCGTGGGTACGACGCGCACTGTTACGTTGGGGAGCTCGGTCATCTCGGCCAAGTGCCGCAACTGGTCTGCCATGACGGCCGGGCCACCGATCGGCAGCCGCAGCGCCGTTTCGCCCAATGTCACGTCGATAATGAGCGGATCATGAGAGTACGTCAGCCGAGCTTGACGCTTGATCCGTAATTCGATGCGTGCCTCTACTTCGGCGGTGTCGAGATTCGGATACCAAGCCCAGATGAGCGCGCGAAGATACTCCGGTGTCTGGAGCAGACCGGGGATGAGCTCGGCTTGATAGGTGGTCAGTCGGACAGCCGAGGTCTCCAGGCCGAGGTACAGCTCCAGAAACTTCGGAAAGGTGTTGTCGTAGGCGTGCCACCAACCTTTTTGCTGTGCTTCCTCGGTCAGGTTCAGCAGGACCTTCACCTCGTCCGGTGTCGCCCGGTAGACCTGCCCCAACTTCTCGATGTCATGCGGGCGCAGGCGAACTGATTGCCCGGTCTCCATCCGCCATAGGGTCTGAGCGGAGCAGGTGATCGCCCGGCGCGCAACTTCCACCCCGAGCCCGGCGGATTCGCGAAGTCGGCGCAGCTCGCGAGCCAGGAGTCGGCGGGGGAGCGTCGAACCGACTGCACTGTCCATGTGACCACTTCCTTACTGATTCGAACGATCAAGTTCCGTACTGGAATGACTTGCTGCCAAGTCTTGGAAGATGCGTGTTTTCAAGCGAATAGCGAGTTCTGGAACATTGAAACATGCTGGTGAGGGTGCTGTGCTGGTTTCGCGCCAGACACCCGAATAGTTCGAAACCTGCTCGGCGACAACGAGTCTTGGCCGACCGGCGCACCCACCTACCACCGATGCGAGTCGAGGCTCCTGATGGACCAGCATGCGTTCGCCGACACACCTGCTTCGCGTTGTGCCTTCTACCGGCGCACCTGTGGCCTGCCCGCCGGGATTCACCCGGAGGTCGGCCGGATCGTCGTGAAGGTCGGTATCGTCGCGGCGATCACCATGCCCGCGAGGTTGGGGCGAATCATTCACGACGACATGCTGTTTCGGGGACTCGCCCTCGGGCCGATCATCGCCCATACCCGTTCGGGCAGATGGACTTTTCTGTGTCGGCCCGATCTTCCCGACGACATGGCGCTGTTCGCCGAACTATTTCGAATGGACGTGTCGATCGTGCCGTTCGGCGGTGCGGTCGCGCTGCCGTCGCCGATCGATGCCGATGCCTATCGGAGTTGGGTTGTACCGCCGCGTGGCACATTTCGTCCGTCGGGCGCGGTGATTGCGGCGGCGGTGCGTGCTTGTTCTGCTCGTGGGGTGGCGTGGTGAGCGATTCACTGCCAACGAGACGGCAACTGCTGCAAGCCTGTCGGGGTTGCCGCACCGACCATCCGCTGTTGCGCGCGGCCCGCGAATTGACCGTGCTGCATGAGCGCCGACTGGGCGCGGCACCTGGCTCCACAACGGATATCGACGACAATCGCGCCCGTCTGGTTCGGGAGATCGGCCGTTGGGCCGAAATTCATTTACCCCCTGCGCGTGGCACGGTCTACCTCCACACCGAGTCCCTGGGTGCTGTGCTGGATCGCCTGGCGCAGTTCACCGCCTGCGCCTATGCCGCGCTTGCCGCTGATGATCAGTGGGATTTATGGCAGGCATGGGATCGCCTGGCGGAATTGGCCGTTGCGTACGAGGATTTGGCCACCGAACTCACCACTGGACGTCGCCGCCTCCCGGGCACTTCCTGACGGGATCGCACATCGAGCAGTCGTCCAGGGTTGCCAGGGCAGGCGAACGGGCAATTGTCGAGTGGGCAATTAGACTGGATAAACAGACGTACCAAGTAACCTGCATCGAAATCGGACGATGTGGACGGTGCGCACGTGACCGTTACGACGTACCCGAGGACGAGCAAGGAGGTAGGGCCCATGTCGAGCACCGAGGATCGGCGCTTCGAGGTCCTGCGTGCGATCGTCGCGGACTATGTCGCGACGAAGGAGCCGATCGGGTCGAAGACCCTGGTGGAGCGGCACAACCTCGGGGTATCCAGCGCGACGGTTCGCAACGATATGGCGGTGCTGGAGGCCGAGGGCTACATCGCCCAGCCGCACACCAGTTCGGGTCGCATTCCGACCGATAAGGGCTACCGGCAGTTCGTCGACCGCATCTCCGACGTGAAGCCGCTCTCGCCGGCCGAGCGCCGGGCGATCCTGGAATTCCTGGAATCCGGTGTCGATCTCGACGATGTGCTGCGTCGCGGTGTCCGGCTGCTGGCTCAGCTGACCCGCCAAGTTGCGGTCGTCCAGTATCCGACGGTGTCGGCTTCCACGGTCCGCCACATCGAGGTGGTCGCGCTGAATCCGGCTCGGTTGCTGTTGGTCGTGATCACCGATACCGGCCGCGTCGACCAGCGTCTGGTGGAACTCGGCGCGCTCATCGATGACCAGGATCTGGCCGCACTACGCGGCATGCTCGGTGGCGCCATGGACGGCAAGCGTCTGTCCGACGCATCCGCGGCCGTCGCCGAACTGCCCGAGCGGGCGCCGGTGCGGCTGAAGGATGTGCTGGTGCGGGTTTCGACCGTGCTCGTCGAGACCCTGGTCGAGCATCCGGAGGAGCGGTTGGTCCTCGGCGGCACCGCCAACCTGACTCGCAATGCCGCCGACTTCGTTTTCCCTGGTTCGCTGCGCGATGTACTCGAGGCATTGGAGGAGCAGGTGATCGTGCTCAAGCTGCTCGCCGCCGCCCAGCATCCGGGTACCATCACGGTGCGCATCGGTGAGGAGACCCAGGTCGAGCAGATGCGCGGAACCTCGGTGGTGTCGACCGGCTATGGTGCGGCGGGTGCGGTGCTCGGCGGTATGGGCGTGCTCGGTCCGACCCGGATGGACTATCCGGGGACTATTGCATCGGTCGCGGCCGTTGCCCGTTATATCGGTGAGGTGCTGGCGGAGCGCTGAGGGGTGACGTCGCTGAGACGCTCGATCCTTCGGCGGATAAAGTTGAGTGCATCCGACTAATGCTGTTGCAAACCAAGGACTAGAGAACTCAAGTGGCACGGGACTACTACGGACTGCTCGGCGTCGCGAAGAACGCGACCGACCAGGAGATCAAGCGCGCCTACCGCAAGCTGGCGCGGGAGCTCCACCCCGACGTCAACCCCGACGAGGCGGCGCAGGCCAAGTTCAAGGAAGTGTCGACCGCCTACGAGGTGTTGTCGGACCCGGAGAAGCGGCGCGTCGTCGATATGGGTGGCGACCCGCTGGAGGCCGGTGGCGGCGGCGCGGGCTTCTCCGGCGCCGGCTTCGGTGGCCTCGGCGATGTCTTCGAGGCCTTCTTCGGCGGTATGAGCGGTAGCCCCGGTGGGACGCGCAAGCCGCGCGGCCGGGTGCAGCCCGGTGCGGATTCGCTGCTGCGGACCCGGCTCAGCCTGGCCGAATGTGCGGTCGGTGTCACCAAGCACCTGACCGTCGATACCGCCATCCTCTGCGATATCTGCCACGGCTCCGGCACCAACGGCAAGTCCAAGGCGGTGCGTTGTGAAACCTGTGGTGGTGCGGGTGAGGTGCAGTCCGTGCAGCGGTCGTTCCTCGGTCAGGTGCTGACCTCGCGTCCGTGTCCGACCTGTCGCGGCGCGGGTGAGACCATTCCCGATCCGTGCCACAAGTGCGGCGGCGACGGACGAGTGCGGGCACGTCGTGAGATCGCCGCGCCGATTCCGGCCGGTGTCGCCAATGGCATGCGGGTGCGGCTGGCGGCGCAGGGCGAGGTCGGTCCCGGTGGTGGCCATGCGGGCGATCTGTACGTGGAGATCGTCGAGCAGCCGCACGATGTCTTCGTTCGCGACAGCGACGATCTGCACTGCACCATCCGGGTGCCGATGGTCGATGCCGCACTCGGCACCACCGTCGTCGTCGACACCATCCTGGACGGTCCGACCGAGCTGACCATTCCGCCGGGCACCCAACCGGGTGAGATCTCGGTGCTGCGCGGCCACGGCATGCCGCGCCTGCGCTCGGGGGCGCGCGGTGATCTGCTGGCGCATCTGGAAATCGTGGTGCCGACCAAACTCGACGCCAAGAGCACCGATCTGCTGCGCAAGTACAAGGGCATGCGCACTGGTGAACGCGCCGAGGTGATGTCGGCGCAGTCCGAACACAACAGCGGCCTGTTCGCTCGGCTGCGAGCGTCGTTCAGCGGGCGATAGTCGTTGGCCGCCACGGTCTTCTATCTCGACGATATCCCGGAGCCCGGTGCCATCGCGATCCTCGATGGCCCGGAGGGGCGGCACGCCGCGACGGTGCGCCGCATCCGGGTCGGCGAGGCGATCACGCTGTCCGACGGGAATGGTTTGCTGGCCGAATCGGAAGTCGTTGCGGCACAGAAGGACCGGCTGGAGTTGACGGTCCGGAACCGGGTGCTGTCCGACCCGCCGCGGCCGCGGGTGACGGTCGTCCAGGCACTGCCCAAGTCCGACCGTTCCGAGCTGGCGGTCGAGCTGATGACCGAGGCGGGTGCCGACGCCATCGTTCCGTGGCAAGCGCACCGCTGCGTCGCGAACTGGGAAGGTAAGGCGCACAAGGCCGTCGAGAAATGGCGGGCCGCTGCCCGATCGGCCGCCCGGCAATCACGGCGCGCCTACATCCCCGAGGTGGCCGACCTCTGCCATACCCGTGATCTGCTCGACACCGTCCGCGACATCGTCGCCGCGGGCGGAGTCGTCGTGGCACTGCACGAATCCGGCGCCGCCCGCTTCGTCGAACTTCCCTTCGACAAGTCCACCGAGATCATGCTCATCGTCGGCCCCGAAGGCGGACTGGACGATTCGGAACTGAGCGCCTTCGCCGACGCGGGTGCGGACGTAACCTTGCTCGGCCCAACGGTTTTGCGCACCTCGACCGCGGCCGCCGTCGCCCTCGGTGCCTTGGGGGCGTTGACCTCCCGTTGGTGACGTCAGGGCTGGACGGCACTGACCACCGGGATGTACCTGCGATGCTTTCCGGTCGGCAGCATTGCTTTCCGATCGCTGGGACCTTCGGATGACTCCACAAGGCCACCGCCCGGCATCACGCCGTCGGCGATGCACATAGCTGGGACGCGACATCGGCATCGCTTCTCCGGCCGGCGTGAATCGTCAAATACCACACCAGACCTGCGGCGACGGCTACCAGCGCCCCGACACAGGCGGCCAGGCCGTCCCATCCGCCCTTCGCATATGCGATGCCCGCCGCACTGCCGATGATGGCGCTGCCGAGGTAGTAGGTGAACAGGTACAGCGATGATGCGGCGCCGCGGTTTCCGGGAGCCAACGCGCCGACCCAGGTGCTCGCCACCGCATGGGCACCGAAAAAGCCTGCGGTGCATAGTGATATCCCCAGGATAATCACGATCAACTGGTCCGGAATGGTGACCAGGACGCCGACGCCCATCAGTGTGACGGATACCGCGAGCACGCGGTGCTTGCCGAAGCGATCGGCCCAGCGCCCGGCGGCGGCCGAGGCGAGCGTGCCCGCCAGATACAGCAGGAATACCGAACCCGCGACGGCCGCGGGCAATTCGAACGGTGCTCGGGTCAGCCGATAGCCGAGGAAGTTGTAGATCGATACGAATCCGCCCATCAGTACGAAGGCCAATCCGAACAGGGCCAGCAGCCCGCCGTGGCGCAGCGGCGTGCCGAGATCGCCGAGCACGGTACGTATTCCGGCGGGTCGAGCGACGAATCCACGCGACGGCGGCAGCCCACGCACGAACCAGACGGTGCAACCGGCCGCCGCGACGGCAATCGCGGCCTCGGCCCAGCGCCACGAGGCCAGATCCAGTGCGAATGCCGGAATCAACCGCCCGGCCAACCCGCCGATCGACGTGCCCGCGACGTAAACACCCATGGCGGCGCCCAAACCATCGGCGCCGATCTCCTCCGCCAGATACGCCATCGCGACCGCGGGCACCCCGGCCAGCGTGATCCCTTGCAGCGCCCGCCCCGTCAGCAGCACCTCGAGCGATGGGCTCAGCGGCAGCAGCAAACCGATGACGGCCGAAACCACCGCCGACCATGTCATCACCCTGGTCCGCCCGATCCGCGAGGACAATGCACTCACCGGCACGATCGCCAACGCGAGCAGCCCGGTGGTCAACGACACGGCCAACGCGGCCTGCGCCGGGTCGACGCCGAAGGCCGCAGACAGACTCGGCAGCAACGCCTGCGCGCTGTACATCGAGGCGAAGGTGGTCAATCCGGCGGCGAACAGTGCCGTGGTGATCCGACGTTCGTGTGATGCGCCGGTCGGGCGGGTGTCCGTGCTGGTCATGGCATCAGAATCGGCACTCGTCACTAAGAAGGGAAATGAATAATAATCTATTATGTAATGCGCTGAACGCATAAGGAAAGGTCTGCGCGTGCTGGGTGACGACCTGCTGTGGTTCACGACACTCGCCGAGTTGGAGCGCGTCGGTGCGGCCGCCGAGCGGCTGCACATCGCCCAGCCGACGCTCTCGCGCATGCTGGGCCGCCTCGAGCGCCGCCTGGGTGTCGAACTGTTCGACCGCCACGGAAAACGCATCGTGCTGAACGAGTTCGGCCGGATCTACTACGAGCACGCCCGCCGTGCCCGGTCCGAACTCGATGCCGCCGCCCAGGCCGTCGCCGACCTCGCCGATCCGGCGAAAGGCGTTGTCCGCCTATCATTTCAGCCCTCCTTCGGCAGCTGGCTGATCCCGCAACTGATCGGCGGGTTCCGGCGCGGCTCGCCGCGTATTTCGTTCACGCTCCGGCAGGGCGCGTTCGATGCCGTAGTCGATCAGATCGTCGACGGCACAGCGGATTTGGCGACTGTTTCGCCTCGCCCTTCAGCGAACGTCGGCTGGCGCACATTGCTCGCGCAGCCACTGGCGCTGGCCGTGCCCGCGGAACATCGGCTCGCTTCCCGTCGACAGATCCGTTTCGCCGAACTCGGCGACGCCGAATTCGTCACCATGCATGCGGGTTTCGGTATGCGCCGCATTTTCGACGAACTCTGCGCCGCCGCGCATATCCGCCCCCGCATCGCCTTCGAATCGAGCGATCTGGGCACCGCCGCCGGACTGGTCGCGGCCGGACTCGGTGTAGCGCTGCTGCCGCTGGAAGATCCGACGCCGGCGGCCGGTTCGTTATCGGGCATCGTGACCGTCCCGCTCGCCGACGCTGGAGCCGTCCGCGATGTGGGGCTGATCTGGTCGGCGACCGCTCCGCCATCGGATGCGGTGCGTCGATTTCGTGACTTCACCGAGGATTGGGCACGCCGGCGTGGGGGGATCCAGATGCCACGCCGGTAAGCGGCGATCAGCAGGCAATCGCCAGGCCGGCTGCCGACCATTTCGCGCGACTCGCAAGCGTTCGCTACGGCCGAGGTAGCCGTTTATTCAATGCCTGTTGTCAGTGGGGCGCGTTAAACTCTCATCAACGAGCAAATCGAGACCGGAAGGCAGGCTATAGCCACTTTTGAGAACACAAGGCGAGATCGGCGACCCGACCAGACCCGCGGCAGGCATGGGTTCACCCACCCCGCCGCCATCGTCAGCTTCCATCCACGGTGGTGCGGACAACGGTTCGGGCCCCGCAGCGCGCACCGTGCGTTCCAGCATCGAACTCGCTCCCGAATCCGTGTTCCCGTTCCTCGGTTCAGCCGACCAGAACTTGCGTGAACTCGAGCAGCTGCTGGATGCGGACATCCACGTCCGCGGCAATTCCGTCACCTTGACCGGCAAGGCGGCCGATGTCGCGCTCGCCGAGCGGGTGATCGAGCAACTCGTCGCGCTGACCGGTCGCAATCGAGTGGTGACCCCGGAGGCGGTGCGCCACACCGTATCCATGCTCACCGAGGGTTCGTCGGAATCCCCGGCCGAGGTGCTGAGCCTGGACATTCTGTCCCGGCGCGGTAAAACCATCCGGCCCAAGACGCTCAACCAGAAGCGCTACGTCGACGCCATCGACGCCAACACCATCGTGTTCGGCATCGGGCCCGCGGGCACCGGCAAGACGTACCTGGCAATGGCCAAGGCCGTGCAGGCATTGCAGACCAAGCAGGTCAACCGGATCATCCTCACCCGGCCCGCCGTCGAGGCGGGCGAGCGGCTCGGCTTCCTGCCCGGCACGCTCAACGAGAAGATCGACCCGTATCTGCGCCCGCTCTACGACGCGCTGCACGACATGATGGATCCGGAGGCCATTCCGAAGCTGATGGCGGCCGGTGTCATCGAGGTCGCACCGCTGGCATATATGCGCGGTAGAACCCTGAACGATTCGTTCATCATTCTCGACGAGGCGCAGAACACCACGGCCGAGCAGATGAAGATGTTCCTCACCCGGCTCGGATTCGGTTCGAAGATCGTGGTGACCGGTGACGTCACCCAGGTGGACCTGCCCAATGGCGCGCGCTCCGGGCTGCGTACCGCGAGTGAGATCCTCACCAGTATCGCTGACATCCATTTCGCCACGCTCACCAGCAGCGATGTGGTCCGGCACCGGTTGGTCTCCGATATCGTCGACGCCTACGAGCGGGCCGAGGCCGAGCGGGTCACCCAGGTCGGACCGCACTATCCGGGCAATCGCGCACAGCGCCGCGCCGCGAGCCGGGCAGATCGGCGATAGTGCGACGGGCATCTCCGGCCCCGCCGCGCCGAGAGCCGCGCGGCGCGGGCCCCGGCACACCGAATACCCTGTTCAGGTGAGCATCGAGATCGCCAACGAATCGGGTATCGACATACCCGAAGAAGACCTGGTCAGTGTCGCGCGATTCGTGATCGGCCGGATGGATGTGCATCCGGCGGCCGAGCTGTCGATGGTGCTCGTCGATCTCGACACCATGGCAGATCTGCACATGCGCTGGATGGACCTACCCGGCCCGACCGATGTCATGTCCTTCCCCATGGACGAACTGGAGCCCGGTGGTCGCCCCGACAGCGCCGAACCCGGTCCGTCCATGCTCGGCGACATCGTGCTGTGCCCCGAATTCGCCGCGGGCCAGGCGCGCAAGGCCGGACATTCGCTCGATCACGAACTGGCCCTGCTCACCGTGCACGGCGTGCTCCACCTGCTCGGCTACGACCATGCCGAGCCGGAGGAGGAGAAGGAGATGTTCGCGCTGCAGGCGCGGCTGCTCGAGGAGTGGTACGAGAGTCTGCGCGAGGCACAGCGGCGCGCCGAATTGGCCGAACGCGACGCCCGGCTGCTGGGGAAGGCCGGTTTCACAACCCCCGGTGAGGCGCTAGGCCCCGCGTGAATTCGCTGACCATGATCCTGCTGGCGATTCTGCTCGTCCCGGTCGGCGGGGTGTTCGCCGGCGTCGATGCGGCGCTGAACACCATCTCACCGGCGCGTCTCGACGATATGGTCCGGGCGGAGCGGCCCGGTGCGGCGCGGCTGACCAGGATCGTGGCCGACCGGCCGCGATATGTGAATCTGCTTGTGCTGCTTCGTATTCTGTGCGAGATCTGCGCGACGGTGCTGTTGGCGGCGGCGCTGATCCCGCTGTGGAACGACAAATGGGCGTTGCTGTTCACCGCCGCCGTCATGGTGCTGGTGGACTATGTGGTGATCGGGGTCGGTCCACGCACACTCGGTCGCCAGCACGCTTACTCCATCGCCTTGGCCTCGGCGCTGCCACTGCAGTTCATCGGCACGGTACTCGGTCCGGTCAGCAGACTGCTGATTCTCATCGGTAATGCGATCACCCCCGGTAGGGGATTTCGCAACGGCCCCTTCGCATCCGAGATCGAGCTGCGTGAAGTGGTCGAAATGGCCAGTGAACGCGGCGTGGTGGCCGACGACGAACGCCGGATGATCCAGTCGGTGTTCGAACTCGGCGACACCCCGGCTCGCGCGGTCATGGTGCCGCGCACCGAAATGGTTTGGATCGAGGCGGACAAGACTGCGGCACAGGCGACGTCGCTCGCGGTGCGCAGTGGGCACTCGCGCATTCCGGTGATCGGCGAGAACGTCGACGACATCCTCGGCGTGGTGTACCTGAAAGATCTTGTGCCGTACGCGGATAGAAGCCGCAAGGTGCAGGTACGGGATGCCATGCGTCCAGCCGTGTTCATGCCCGACTCCAAACCACTGGACAGCTTGCTCGACGAAATGCAGCGCCGCAGAAACCATATGGCGCTACTGGTCGACGAATACGGCGGCATTGCCGGCCTGGTGACCATCGAGGATGTGCTCGAGGAGATCGTCGGTGAAATCGCCGACGAATACGACACCGACGAAACCCCGCCCGTCGAGGACCTCGGCGAGGGCCGCTACCGGGTTTCGGCCCGACTGTCGGTCGACGATCTGGCCGAGCTGTACGGCCTGGAAATCGAGGAGGAGGACGTCGATACCGTCGGCGGCCTGCTCGCGCACGCACTGGGCCGGGTGCCGCTGCCCGGCTCCAAAGCCGTTGCGCACGGCTTGGTGCTGCGTGGTGAAGGCGGTGCCGACGCGCGAGGGCGGGTGCGGGTGCACACCGTCGTGGTGCGTAAGGCGGCGGAGAAATCGCAGGCCGAGAATGCCAACGGCAAGCGCAGAAGTAACGGAGCGGAGCGGGAAGTCCCGCCCGATCGTGATGCGAACGGAGATGGCGAATGACGGAATTGGATGCCGAGGACACCAAACTCGTGGTGCTGGCCAAGGGGGCGCTCGGCCGTACCGGCGGCAGCTCGGGTGCGGCCATCCGCGATACCGACGGCCGCACCTACGCGGCGGGTGATGTCGTCCTGGAGTCTCTGCGCTTGACCGCACTGCAAGCCGCCGTCGCAGCCGCGATCTCCAGTGGCGCAGAGGGATTCGAGGCGGCCGTGGTCGTCGGCGGCAGGCTGTCGGATGCCGGTGTTTCCGCGGTGCGCGAGGTTTCGCCCGGGGCGCGCATCGTCTTCACCGATCGTTCGGGTGCGGTCTTCGAGATCGTCGACGACGCCGTGAGCGCGGAGGTGCAGGGTGGCTGATAAGTCCACCGAATTCCGTTCCGGCTTCGTCTGTTTCGTCGGTCGTCCGAATACCGGCAAATCGACGCTCACCAATGCGCTGGTCGGCCAGAAGATCGCCATCACCTCCTCGCGCCCGCAGACGACCCGCCACACCATCCGCGGCATCGTGCACCGCGATCACGCCCAGCTCATTCTGGTCGACACCCCAGGGCTGCACCGGCCGCGTACCCTGCTCGGCCAGCGGCTGAACGACCTCGTCCGCGATACGTATTCCGAAGTCGACGTGATCGCGCTGTGCATTCCGGCCGACGAGAAGATCGGACCCGGTGATAAATGGATTCTGCAGCAGATCAAGCAGATGGCGCCGAAGACCACCCTGCTCGGTGTGGTCACCAAGATCGACAAGGTAAGTCGCGACCAGGTTGCCGAACAACTGATGGCGCTGTCGCAACTGCTCGGCCCGGACCATGATGTCGTGCCAGTGTCTGCCGTCAAGGGCGAACAGGTCGAGGTTCTCGTCGACGTGATCGCCTCGAAAATGCCGGAGGGCCCGGCCTTCTACCCCGACGGCGAGCTCACCGACGAGCCCGAGGAAACCCTCATGGCCGAGCTCATCCGCGAGGCCGCCCTGGAGGGCGTCCGCGACGAGCTCCCACATTCGCTCGCCGTGGTCATCGAAGAGGTTCTCCCGCGCGAGGAGAACGAAGACATGCTCGACGTGCACGCCCTGCTCTATGTCGAACGTCCCTCGCAGAAGGCCATCATCATCGGCAAGGGCGGCGCCCGCCTCAAAGAGGTCGGCACCAACGCCCGCAAACAGATCGAACACATTCTCGGCGTCCGCATCTACCTGCACCTGCACGTCAAGGTTGCCAAGGATTGGCAGCGCGACCCGAAGCAGCTCGGCAAGCTCGGATTCTGATGGCGGAAATCATGGGATGTGATATCTCGATGCCGCTGCTGATGCACCGATCCAGCATCGATAGTTCTCGAACGCTGACCTCACCACCAGGGTTCGGGACGGCGGCGCTCCCAATGGAGTTCCGATTCTAGTTGTGCCGCAACGGAAACCAGGAGCGTCTCGGTGTTCGCGGTCCCCATGAGTTGTGCGCCCACCGGCAGGCCGGTGTCAGTGAAACCCGCGGGGACATTCACCGCGGGCCAGCCGAGTACATTCCAGGGCCAGGTATACGGGCAGGCGGCCGTGATGAGGTCGTTGGTCGCATTGACACCGATGCCGTCGATCTCCTCGGCGCGCGGCGGGGGAGTCGCGGTGGTCGGGGCCAGCACCAGATCGTAGTCGCGGAAGAAGCCGCCGATTCGCTTGTGCAGCAACGTTTCCGCCTGCCGTGCCGCGAACAGTGCGGGTCCGCTGAGCGCACGCCCGAACCGGACGTTCGCGATCGTGCGTGGATCCACCTGCACGCCAGGCATTCCGTCGTAGACGTGTCGGACACCTGCCAGTGAGCGCGGCAGGAAGGACGCGCCGATCATGATGCCGTAGTGCAGGTCTGCCACGGTCACCGTATGACCGAGGCGACGCAGTGTAGTTGCGACGCGCTGCACCGCGACCTCGACCTCCGGATGCAGCGCTGTTCTGGTGGCGGTGAACGGGATTCGCAGCGAGAGGGCGATGCGCAGCCGTCCCGGATCCCGGCCGACGGCATCGGAGACGGTGAGCGGTTCGGGGGTGTGCAGATCGCCGGGATGCGGTCCGGCGGCGATGTCGAGCAGCAGTGCGGCATCGGCGACGGTGCGTGCCAGCGGTCCGTTCACGGTGAGACCGTGGAATGCCTCGGCCGCCGGCCAGGTCGAGATGCGACCGCGCTGTGGTTTGATGCCGACCAGATTGGTCCATGCGGTCGGGATGCGGACCGAGCCCGCGCCGTCGGAACCCAGTGCGGCGGGTACCAATCCGGCCGCGACGGCGGCCGCAGAACCGCCGGATGAGCCGCCAGGGGTGTGCTCGGCACTCCACGGGTTGCAAGTGTGGCCGAAGGCGGCACCGCTGGTGAATGGCAGTTGGCCGAGTTCGCAGGTATTGGTCTTGCCGACGATTACCGCACCGGCCGCGCGCAGCCGTCGCACCGATTCCGCGTCTTCGGTTTTCGGCGGGAGATCGCCGCCGCAGCCGAAAGCCGTTGGTTCACCGGCGATATCGGTATCATCCTTGATCGCGATCGGCACGCCGAGCAGCGGGAGTCGTTCGCCGGCGGCCAAGCGTTGGTCGGCCGAGGCCGCCTCGGCGAGTGCCTTTTCGCGCCGGACGACGCGGAAGGCGTTCAGTGTCGGCTGGCTCGCCTCGATCCGGTCCAGGGCGGCGCCGACCGCCGCCACGGAGCTGATCCTGCTCTGCGCGAGGGCGGTTGCGAAGTCCGCGAGGCCGAGTTCGGCGGTTTCCCATGGGCGCAGGGTGGGGTCCGACTCCATCATGTGAGCTCAGTCTCCTTCGTCATTCGTTGCACGTTAGCGCGCAATCTGGTCAGTCGTCCACATTCCTCCCCGTACCTCGAGCCGCCCGGCGGGAACCTCGACGGTGCGGTTGCGGGCTGGCGGTTGAGCATCCGGCTGAGTTCTGGGCGTACACGGTGACCACGTGCTCGCGAGACCAGTTCGCTATAGACATACATACCGTATGTATGTAACAGTGGATGGAAGCTGCGAACACCTGGAGGAACCATGGGAATCAGTACGTCACTCGGCCGCACGCATGTGGTAGATCTCCCCGGCGGCCGCATTCGGTATCACGACACGGGGGAGGGCGCGCCCGTTGTCTTCGTGCACGGCCTGCTCGTCAACTCTGATCTCTGGCGCAAGGTCGTCCCCGTGATCGCGGCGGCGGGGTACCGTTGTCTCAGCCCGGACCTGCCGCTCGGCTCACACGAAATCTCCGTCCCCGCAGCGGATCTCACGCCCACCGGGGTCGCCGATCTGACCGCCGACTTTCTGGATCGACTCGACCTCACCGACGTCACCGTCGTTGCCAATGACACGGGCGGCGCGATCACCCAGTTGTTGCTGACCCGTCGACCGGAGCGGATCGGCCGCGTCGTTTTGACCTCATGCGACGCCTACGAGGCGTTCTTCCCGCCGCTGTTCGCGGCCCTGCCGGTGCTGGCGCGGATGCCCGGCTCGCTTCGGCCGCTGACCGAGTTGTTGCGCATTCGTCCGCTGCACCGGCTGCCGATCGCCTTCGGCTGGGTGACCAAGCGTCCAGTACCGCCGGAGATCGCCGACTCCTACCTGCTGCCGAGCCGGAATTCGGCGGCGATCCGCAAGGATCTGCGCCGGTTCCTGAAGACCGTGCATCGCCGCTACACCCTTGACGCCGCCACCCGATTCCCGTCGGTGCGAGTTCCGGTGCTGATCGTCTGGGCGCGCGAGGACAAGATCTTCCCCGTGTCGCTCGCGGAACGCTTGGCCGCCGACCTGCCGAACGCCACCCTGAAATTCATCGACGACTCCTACACGTTCCTCGCCGAAGATCAGCCCGAGTTGCTCTCTGAAACGATCCTGGAGTTCACTCGGCTGCATGCAACGCCGTAGTCAGGAGGATCGCTCCCGTGCCACCCGAGCCGCGCTCGAGCAGGCCGGTCGCCGGTTGTTCGGCGAGCGCGGTTTCGCGGCGACCTCGGCCGAGGAACTCGTGACCGAGGCGGGCGTCACCCGCGGCGCCCTGCACCACCACTACGGCGATAAGCGCGGGCTGTTCCTCGTCGTGCTCGAACAAATAGAGAGCGAGAGCACCCAGGAAATCGAAAAAGCCATCGGTGCAGGGAATCCCGACGACGTTCTTACCTCGATGGCCATCGGTCTCGATGTCTTCCTGGCCATCTGCCAGCGCCCCGAGATGATCCGCATCACCCTCTACGACGCCCCCGCCGTCCTCGGCTGGGAGGCCTTTCGCGAATTCGAGGCGCGCCACGGGCTGGGCTTGGTCATCGCTCAATTGGAACGCGCCCACGACTCCGGACTGATCGCCGATGCGCCGATTCCGGTCCTGGCCCAATTGATCTTCAGCGCGGTCTCCGAGGCAGGGCTGATTGTCGCGCACGCCGCGGATAAGGACGCCGCCCGAGTACGGGCACAACAGTCCCTGATGCTGCTGATCGGCGGCATCCTCCGCACCTGACGTATGCGCGGTTGACGACCTCATGTTCCGAACCGGGTGTACCTGCGACCAGGTCGCAGATGAGGCAGGGCCTCGACCGCACCCGCTGTTGATAGGCCGCCAGATCGAAAGGCCCCGATCTCCCCGCCTGTGCCCTCCGTCGTAGAAAGCTGATTAGAGTAAATCTATTTACCTTGATCAGCGTAAATCTTGCCTGCTGAAGACCCGATGTTGGTTCGTGTCGTGGTCCCGGCGAGGCGCGGATGGGCACCTATCGCCCCAGGTCGTCGCGTCGAGTGCGATCGAGTTGAGTCCAGGCTCGCGCCTGACGGTGGGCATCGGCCATTCGTGACAGGATGGGCAGGTGCGGTTGTATCGGGATGAGGCGGTTGTGGTTCGCCAGCATAAGCTGGGCGAGGCGGATCGCATCGTCACGTTGTTGACGCGGCAGCACGGGTTGGTGCGGGCGGTGGCCAAGGGGGTGCGGCGGACCAAGTCGCGGTTCGGGGCGCGGTTGGAGCCGTTCGCTTATGTGGATGTGCAGCTGCATCCGGGGCGCAATCTCGACACGGTCACCCAGGTGCACACCATGGAGGCATTCGCCGCCGATATCGTCGACGACTATGGGCGCTACACCACCGCCTGCGCGGTACTGGAGACCGCGGAGCGGCTGGCCGGTGAGGAGCGCGCACCCGCGCCGAAGCTGCATGCGTTGACCGCGAGCGCGCTACGGGCGATTGCCGCCAAACAGCGCCCGCACGAGCTGATTCTCGACGCATACCTGTTGCGCGCCATGGGTTTTGCGGGTTGGGCTCCCGCACTGGATGAATGCGCGCGCTGCGCCACCCCCGGCCCGCATCGTGCGTTTCATGTTGCGGCGGGCGGTGCGGTCTGCGTGCACTGCCGTCCGCCGGGTTCGGCCACGCCGGCCCCGGGCGTGCTCGACCTGCTGATCGCCCTGCTGAAGGGGGAGTGGGACTACGTCGAGCAGGTCCCCGATCCGATCCGCAGACAGGCCAGCGGCCTGGTCGCGGCGCACCTGCAGTGGCACCTGGAACGTCAGCTGCGCACGCTGCCGCTGATCGAGCGGTCGCGCCCGACCGACGCGGAGCCGGCGACCGCTGGGCAGATGGGTTGAACGGCACCGACCGGTTCAGTGCATCCGATCAGGTGGTCCGCACAATCTCTCCACAACCATCAGGCAGGATAGGAGCCGTGATCCTCCGTCGAGACTCTGCCGCGCCGACCAGCTCGACTCGCGCCCGGTCGGGTGCCGAACGCACCATCCGTCCGCCGTCACCGCATCCATCGGGGGCGACGCCGCCGGAACTGCCGCGGGAATTGGTGCCCAATCATGTGGCGCTGGTGATGGACGGCAATGGGCGCTGGGCGCAGGAGCGCGGGCTGCCGCGCACCGCGGGGCACGAGCGCGGTGAGGCGGTCCTGATGGACACCGTCGAGGGCTGTATCGAGATCGGCGTGAAGTGGCTTTCGGCCTACGCCTTCTCCACCGAGAACTGGCGGCGCAGCCCGGAGGAGGTGCGCTTCCTCATGGGGTTCAACCGGGATGTCATCCGCCGTCGTCGCGACGAGATGCACGAGATGGGTGTGCGGGTGCGCTGGGCGGGGCGGCGACCGCGCCTGTGGCGCAGTGTGATCAAGGAACTGGAGACCGCGCAGGAGCTGACCAAGGACAACACGGTGATGACCCTCACCATGTGTGTCAACTACGGTGGTCGCGCCGAAATCGCGGATGCGGCAAAGGAAATAGCGCGCCGCGTGGCCGCGGGCGAAATCGATCCGGAGCGGGTGACCGAGGCGACGGTCGCCAAATACCTGGACGAGCCGGATATGCCGGACGTCGATCTGTTCCTGCGCCCCTCCGGCGAATTCCGCAGTTCGAACTTCCTCATCTGGCAATCCGCCTACGCCGAATACGTCTACCAGGACACGCTGTTTCCCGATTTCGACAGGCGCAACTTGTGGGAGGCCTGTCTCCAGTACGCTTCGCGTGACCGTCGCTTCGGGGGGACCAAGTGAACGGCGGCAGCAAATGAACGGCAGCATCGATATGGACGCAGCAGTCACCCCCGAACGAGAGCTACAGGCCCGCGCCGGCGCCTGCCTATCGCTCTACGACGTCGATGTGCGCATCGACCCGGAGGGTTCGCTCGGTTTCGAATACGAGGGCGCGCTGTGCTCATTGCGCGCGGTGACCCTGGCACCCGGCCTGGACGTACTGACGCTGACCTGCGTGCTGGCCTGGGACCGGCCGCTCAAGCCGCAGCTGCACAAGCGTGTCGCCGAGCGCAACAGCGCGATTCAGTTCGGTTCGATCACACTGATCACCCGCGGCAACCAGGCCGATGTCATGTTGCGCTACACCTTCCCGGCCGCCGGTCTGGACGATCAGGCGCTGGCCACCATGCTGCTGCTCGTGCTGTCCGGCGCGGGTAAGGCGAGGAAGGGACTGCTGCCCTGAGCCGCTGACCGCATGACAGATGTCATGGCAGGTTCGTGACACTCATGCGAGGTACCGGCCCCCGATTCGGGTGACCGTTGAGTCATGACATCGGCACTGACATCCACGGCCATCTTCGCCGCCGCGGGCGGCTCGGGCAGGCACCGGGCATCGTCCGCGATCGAACTGCGCGATCTGCACAAGAGCTTCCGGCTCCCTGGCGGCGGCGCGGTGCATGCCGTCGACGGACTCGATCTGGTGGTCGCGCCTGGCGAGATCGTGGCCTTCCTCGGCCCTAATGGCGCGGGTAAGACGACCACCATCGATTTGCTGCTCGGTTTGGCGAAGCCGGACTCGGGCAGCATCCGGGTTTTCGGCGGCACACCGGCGGAAGCGCTTGCGGCGGGCCGCCTTTCGGCGGTCCTGCAATCCGGTGGACTACTGCCCGATCTGACCGTTGCCGAGACCGTGCAGCTGGTGGCCACGCTGCACGCGCATCCCCATTCGGTCGATGAGGTACTCGCTCGCGCCGGTATCGCCGATATCGGCAATCGGCTGGTCGGCAAATGCTCGGGCGGGCAGAAGCAGCGTCTGCGGTTCGCGCTCGCGTTACTGCCGAATCCGGACCTCATCGTGCTCGACGAGCCGACCACTGGCATGGATGTGGAAGGGCGCCGGGAGTTCTGGAATGCGATGCGGGAGGATTCCGATCGCGGCCGCACCGTTGTCTTCGCCACCCATTACCTCGACGAGGCCGATGCGTACGCCGACCGGATCGTGCTGGTGCGCGCGGGCCGGGTAGTCGCGGACGGCAGTGCCGCCGAGATCAAGAACCTGGCCGCTGGACGCGCCGTCAGCGCGACCCTGCCCGGCGCCGATCCGGCCCGCCTGCTCGCGGTCCCCGGTGTCGACGATGTGGAACTCCGCGGTGACCGAATTATTTTGCACACCAACGATTCCGACGCCATCGCGCGTTTTCTTCTCACCGAAACCGCTGCACTCGATCTCGAAATCACCTCGCACAATCTCGAATCCGCGTTTCTGGCGCTCACCACCGGAGACAACTGATATGACCACTTCTGCCCCACAAGCTGTTTCGGTGCGTATTCCGCTCGGCGGCTTCAGCCTCGGCTTCCTGCGGCTGGAACTGCGGCGCATGCTGCGCAATCGGCGCACCATGATCTTCACGCTGGTCATGCCGCCGCTGCTCTTCGTCATCTTCGGCCTGCAATCCGATTACAAGACGCAGTCTTTCGGCTCCGGCAATGTCACCGGCTATGTGATGGTGTCCATCGCGGTGTACGGCGCGATGTTGGCCACCACCAGCGGCGGCGCGATGGTCGCGATCGAACGCGCACAGGGCTGGAGTCGCCAATTGCGGCTCACCCCACTGCGTTCCGTCGCCTATATCGCCACCAAGGTGGCCGTCGCGATGGTGCTCGGCCTGGTCTCGGTTACCGCGGTCTTCGCCGTCGGCGGGATTCTCGGCGCCCACCTGACGGTCACCGCGTGGGTGAGCTGCTTCCTGCTGGCATGGATCTCCTCGCTGGTATTCGCCGCCTTCGGCCTGTTCGTCGGCTACCTGTTGCCCTCGGAGAAAGTCATGCAGCTGCTCGGCCCGGCCCTCGCTGGGCTGTCCTTCGCGGGCGGTCTGTTCAAGCCGTTGCACGGTTGGTTCGAGACGGTCTCCAAGATCTTCCCGACCAATGGCGTCGCCACTCTGGCCCGCATGCCCTTCGGCGACACCAGCGCAGGATCGATCGCATTGGGCATCCTCAATGTCGTCGTCTGGGCCACGATCTTCGTCGGCGGCGCGGCCATCCTGTTCCGCCGTGACACCGCACGCTGAACCATCGGGCACCAGCCGCCTGTCCAAGGGAGGAGGCGGCTGGTGCGATGTCGTGCGGGTCGACCACACGCTGCGAGGCGCGGGCGCGCGGGGGACGCTCGGTGATGTGGTGTGGGTTGGCCGGGCGGTATGTGGTGGGGGAGTGTGGTTGCTTGGTGATGACGTGTGGGGTGATCAGGTGACGTGCGGTGCGGGAGCCGGGCCGTTCGATGATGCGGTGCGAGTGGTCCGGGCGCTGCCGGGAGTACGTGTGGCTGCCCGTTCGGTAGCGTCGTCCCTTGTGATCGAGCACTGTGCGCGCAACCGGGATCAGGTTTCGGTGTGCGCGCTGGCCGGGCGGGAACGGCGATGGGCGTGAAGTCCGCATTGCGGGGGGCTGCGACATCCGATTTTCTCGATCGGGTGGTCCAGGACGGCGGAATCAGCGCGACCGGTAAGTGGCGCGGATGGTTCGGTGGGCTCATGTCCGTCGCGTGGCTGTCGTTCATGATCGGACCGGTTATCCGGAGTTGGCAGCGCGCGGATCAGCCGACAGCGAGTCTGGCGACCGCGGCTTTGCTCGCGTACGCGGTACTGATCGTCGGTTCCTTCATCGCTTTCCGGCGCACCTTCGGCACCAGCCCGTTGGTGGAGCGTCCCGTCGACTGGCGCATATGGGCAGTGCTCGCCGGTATGACGGCGTGCAGCGCGGGGTTGATGGCGTTGCTCGGCGCGATCGCGCTGGCGACATTGATCTTCGTCGGCGTGATCGCGATCTTTCATATGCCCTCGCGCGAATCCGGCTATGTGGCCCTCACGGTGACGATCGCGATGCTGCTGGTGCCGGTGGCTTTGCCGAGCCTGTCCGGTGTGCCGTTCTACGTGTCTTTCGTGCCCACCGTGATCTGGGTGGCCAGGCAGCTCGGCCTGCGCGGCGAGCGGTTGGCCGAACTGGCTCGACGGCAGCAGGCCGAACTCGCGATCGTCGAGGAGCGCAACCGGGTCGCGCGCGACGTGCACGATATCCTCGGCCATTCGCTGACCGTGATCACGGTGAAAACCGAACTCGCGCAACGTCTTATCGATGTCGATCTGACGCGGGCGAAGGCCGAGATGGCCGATGTCGAGCGACTGGCCCGGGAGGCGCTGGCCGGGGTACGGGATACCGTCGGCGGTCTGCGCGAGGTGTCGCTGCGCGGTGAACTGGCCAATGCGCGGACCGCGCTGGCGGCCGCCGATATCGACGCCACGCTGCTGGATGCGGTACCCGATACGCCCCACAGCGAATTATTCGGTTGGGTGCTGCGCGAGGCGGTCACCAACGTGATCCGGCACAGTGCCGCCCGACACTGCACGGTCACCGTGACCGATTCCAGCATCGAGGTGGTCGACGACGGTCGCGGGCTCGGGACCGTCGATTCCGGATCCGGACTGGCCGGCCTGCGCGAACGAGTGCGGGCCGCCGGGGGAACATTGACACTGTCGTCGTCCGAGGGAGGTGTTCGTGTGCGTGCAACGGTGCCCGAGTGATCCGGAAATGGTTCCGAGCGTAGACATTTCGCGGTTTCGCGGCATTATCCGCCACGATTCGGCCGAAACCGCACCTGCGGACCCATTCCTGTCCTCGAAGGACCATGTCGCATGATCCGCCTCTTGCTCGCCGACGACCAAGCGCTCGTCCGCGGCGCACTTGCCGCACTCCTCGGTCTGGAATCCGATCTGGACGTTGTCGCGGAGGTCGGTCGCGGTGACGAAGTCCTGGACGCGGTCGCGCGCACCACACCCGATGTGGTGCTGCTGGATGTGGAAATGCCGGGCATGGACGGCATCGCCGTCGCGGCGCAACTGCACGCCGCCCACCCAGATGTCCGCATCCTCATGGTCACGACCTTCGGCCGCCCCGGCTATCTGCGGCGTGCAATCGATGCGGGCGCAAGCGGATTCGTCGTAAAGGACACTCCGGCCCGCGAACTCGCCGATGCGGTGCGTCGAGTCCACATGGGCTTACGCGTTGTCGATCCCGCCCTCGCCACCGAAACCCTGGCCGTCGGCACCTCGCCACTGACTGCCCGCGAACGCGAGGTCTTGGCCGCCGCGGCCGACGGTGCCGCCGCGGGCACCATCGCCAAACAGCTACACCTGTCGGAAGGCACTGTCCGCAACCACCTTTCATCCGCCATCGGCAAAACCGGAACCAGCACCCGCGCCGAAGCCGTCCGCGCCGCCGAACGCCTCGGCTGGCTCTGACCACCGAGTCCGCACAGGCAGTGACTACCTCACACGAGGGGTGGAGCCTGTTGCCGAATACTCTGCCCGTCGCACCGCCCGCGCAAAGGAGGATCAAACCCACCCAGCAGTGGGCATGATTTCGCCTCAGCTGCCTATAGGCGTATGACCTGGGTCAAGGCTGAAAACCGCGCCAATTCGGCAACAGTCGCTGTGCCTTATGCGAGGCAGTGACTGGATATGCGACGTCTAGGAATCGACCGGCTGGACGGCGGGCTCGCCATAGGGCAGCAGGATCGCTACGCCGCGTGCGAGGGTTTCCGGATCGGGATCGCCGACGATCAAGTGCTGCAACATGAATCCCGGCACCAGGCCGACGATCGCCGTGGTGACGGCGTGGATATCGGTATCGGGCGGTAGCCAGCCGACCTCCACCATGCGCTCGACGTACTCGGTCCACCGATCACGCATCGCGCGCACGGACTCCTTGACGTACTCGGCCGCCTCGGGATGCACCAGTGCCAGCGCCCATGCCTGTGGTGCGAGCCGGACCGGTCCGTCCGGGCCGCTGTTCGCGACGACGAACTCGGCGATGACCCGGATGAGCTGGGCTGGGGTCGGCAGCGGATCGGACCGGATTGCCGTGGTCATGGTCGCGCGCAGTTCGACCGTCGTCTCGGCGGCCAGGGCCGCGATGATGTCGTTCTTGCTCTTGAAGTACCGGTAGACCGCCCCGGCGGACAGGTCCGATTCGGTGAAGATGTCCTGCATCGAGGTCTCGTGGAAACCCTTGTGGGCAAAACAGAGCTGCGCGGCGTCGAGGATCTGCTGCCTGCGACGTTCC
Source organism: Nocardia sp. NPDC049707 (assembly GCF_040674855.1). Classification (NCBI taxonomy): domain Bacteria; kingdom Bacillati; phylum Actinomycetota; class Actinomycetes; order Mycobacteriales; family Nocardiaceae; genus Nocardia; species Nocardia sp. NPDC049707. The sequence goes on from NZ_JBFANN010000017.1 coordinate 69,476, forward strand.
ATGTGTTCTGCACTGACTCTGGGCATGGTTCCAAAGTAAAACGAATGCTCGTTCTTGACAAGCCGGATGGGCCGTGCGACGGTATCCCTCACGAAAGAGAATGATCATTCGATTTTCGGGAGAACGTCATGAATACGACCCAGCGGGCAGTAGCTGCCGGCGTCGCCGCGGCCCTGCTCCAGGCATTGATGCTGATCGCCTTCGCCTGGCCCGCGGCCCATATCGCGCCGCGCGATCTGCCCATCGCCGTCAGTGGCCCACAGGCCGCCGTGGTCGCCGACAAACTGACTCAGCACGAACCCGACGCCTTCGATATCAGCAACCCCGCCGACGAGGCGGCGGCGCGTGCGGCGATCGAGAACCGGGACGTCTACGGCGCCATCATCACCGGTGGCGGTGCGCCGCGTGTGCTGGTCGCCTCCGGCGCGAGTCCCGTTGTGGCACAACAGCTCACCGCGATTGCCCAGCAGCTTTCCGGGGTGCCGGCCACGCCGGTCGAGGATGTGGTGGCCGCCGATCCGGACGATCCGCGCGGCACCGCCTTCGGTGCGATGGTATTGCCGCTGGTCATGTCCGGTATCGCGGCGGGTGTCGTACTCAGCCTCTTGATTCCGTCGGTCGGTGGTAAAGCGCTCGGACTGATCACCTTCGGTATCGCGGGTGGGTTGTTGAGCATCGTGATCATTCAGACCTGGATGTCGGTGGTCCCCGGTCCGTATCCGACGCTGGCCGCCGTCGCCGGTCTGGTGTCCTTCGCGGTCTCCGGTACGGTCGTCGGCCTGTCCAGCGCGATCGGCCGTGCGGGCATCGGTCTCGCGGCGCTGACCATGCTCCTGATCGGCAACCCGTTCTCGGCCGCGACCTCGGCTCCGGAACTGCTGCCGCAGCCGTGGGGTGCCGTCGGCCAGTTGCTGCCGCCGGGTGCCGCCGCCTCACTGCTGCGTTCGGTCGCCTTCTTCGACGGTGCTGCTGCTACCAGACCTCTTGTGGTCCTTATCATCTGGGCTGTGGCCGCGCTGGTCCTGCTGGGCCTCGGCGCACTCCGTGGACGGCGTCCGGCCGCGAAGCCCGCCCCGGTCCGCTCCGGCGACCCAGTCGCCGTCTGATCCCGCACCGCCTCGAAATCGACTGCGGGCCACCACTGTTCGGCAGTGGTGGCCCGCGTCGTCCGGTTATCAGGAGATGGTGAAGGAGGAGTTCGGGGCGCTGCCCTCACCCTGCTTCGCGTCGTAGGTCACCATATAGGTGCCGGTGGCCGGGGACGGAACCACGAAAATGGCGTAGTTCTTCGCATTGTCGATGGTTTGGTTGGTATTCAGCAGCTCGTTGATCGGTCCGCGGATATCGGCGGGAATCGTTTGGCCGTCCGGGGTTTTCACGGTGAAGTAGTCGTGGAAGATATTCAGTCCGCCCGCGGAGATCCCGGGGCCACCAATGATCTTGATGTGCAACGAGAGATCCATCTTGTCGCGCTCGTTCTTGGTGTAGCTCGGAGCCAGTGTGCCGCCGGTGATTTCGATCGTTGTCTGATCCTGCACCAGCTTGCCGGTGACATTCAGCGTCTTCGGTGCGACGCCCTCGACCTGAGCCGAGGCTTTGAGTGGAATTTTGGTCTGGTTATCCGATGCCTGCCCGTAGATCACCGTAATGGTGTCGAGCAGGTGCTCGGCATCGTGCAGCGTCTTGACCGAGGTGGTGACTTCGCCGGTGGCCGAACCCTTTCCGGGCACGGTCGGCGAGTCGAAGCTCGCCCCGCCGTCGACCTCCTTGTCGACCTGCAGGTAGGTGTTATTGCTGATCGTCTTGTTGTCGGGAGTGGTGTTCTTATAGGTGATATCGATCAGCACCCTGGCGCCGCCGAATTCGTCGGGCACCACGGTCGCCTTGTCCACCGTGATATCGAAGCCCTCGTACCATCCGGTCTTGCCGATGGTGCGGACGGTCGATTGGCCGTTCTTCGCCCCCGGTTGCCCCTGGCCGATGGTGTTCGCTGCGGACGCCGTCGTGGTCGGCCCCGACTTGGTGTCCTTGTCGTCGCATGCCGTCATGAGCAGGGCGGAACTGCCGATGAGTACGGCCGCTCCGATAGTGGTGATTTTCCGGTGTCTGTCCGCCGCGAAAATGGTCGATCGCACGCTGCCTCCCAGAAGATTTCGATCTCAGTGCGCGACGCCCGGAAGCGTCCGGACGTCAGGTGATACGCAGTGAAATCTTCTTGGACGCCAGCGCCGTTAACTATGTGACCGCCATCACAACTTCGAGTGGTCTACCTTGGCGCATTCGCAGCAGGTGCCGAAGATCTCCATGGTGTGGCTGACCTCGGTGAATCCGTGTTCGCCTGCGATGGTTTCGGCCCATGCCTCGACCGTCGGTCCCTCGACTTCCACGGTACGTCCGCAGTGTCGGCAGACCAGATGGTGATGATGCCCGGTGGAGCACTGCCGATAGACGGACTCGCCGGTGTCGGTGCGCAGCACATCGACGAGTCCGGCATCGGCGAGTGACTGCAGGGTGCGGTAGACCGTGGTCAACCCGATGCCCTCGCCGCGGCGGCGCAATTCGTCGTGCAACTCCTGCGCGGAGCGGAACTCTTCGATATCCCCGAGCAGCGCGGCGATCGCGCTGCGCTGCCGGGTACTGCGAACGCCAACCGGCTTCTCTGGCAAGGCTGTCTTATCTGGCACGGTCACCCTTCCTCGGCATGGGCCACGGCGTCGACAACGATATGCGCCAGATGGTCGTCGACGAGTTCGTACAGCACTTCGCGTCCGGAGCGTTCCCCGTGCACCACACCCGCGGACTTGAGAATCCGCAGATGCTGGCTGACCAACGGTTGGGTGACACCGAGGACATCGACCAGTTCGTGTACGCAGCGCGGCGATTCGCGCAATTGGAGCACAATGGCGATGCGCACCGGGGCGGCGAGGGCGCGTAGCAGCTCGCCCGCGTCCTCCAGGACGCTCCGTGTCGGCACCGGCGCGGGAGCGGGTGATCGGTACGGGTTGTGCGGATGGGCGGTGGCGGTCTCGGTGGTCATCGAACCAACTCCTTATTGGAAAGCGATTCCATTTTGATATGCACAGTTGCGCATGTCAAACGAGCGTGCCAATCGGCAAGGCGTGTGCGGTGCAAAACCGGTTGGCCGGTGCCGATAGGCTGGAGGGCAATCTTCCGCCGAGTCGAGCGACTCGGCGCAATCGAATCCGACTCGTAGTGGATGGAGAATTCTCGAGTGGCACCCAAGTCGAAGGTGGACACCGTTGCCAACCTCGCCAAGCGCCGGGGTCTGGTGTACCCGTGTGGTGAGATCTACGGCGGCACCAAATCGGCGTGGGACTACGGTCCGCTCGGTGTCGAGCTCAAGGAGAACATCAAGAAGCAGTGGTGGCGTTCCATGGTCACCAGCCGCGAGGATGTGGTCGGCCTCGACTCGTCGGTGATTCTGCCGCGTCAGGTGTGGGTCGCATCCGGCCACGTCGGTGTCTTCAACGATCCGCTGGTCGAATGCCTGAACTGCCACCACCGGCACCGGCAGGACCACCTGCAGGAGGCCTACGCGATCAAGCACAAGATCGACGACCCGGACTCCGTCTCGATGGAGCTGGTTGCGTGCCCCGACTGCGGCACCGTCGGTCGCTGGACCGAGCCGCGTGACTTCAACATGATGCTCAAGACCTACCTCGGCCCCGTCGAGTCCGAGGAGGGTCTGCACTACCTGCGCCCGGAAACCGCACAGGGCATCTTCATCAACTTCGCCAATGTGATGACCACCGCGCGCAAGAAGCCGCCGTTCGGCATCGCGCAGATCGGCAAGAGCTTCCGCAACGAGATCACCCCCGGCAACTTCATCTTCCGCACCCGTGAGTTCGAGCAGATGGAGATGGAGTACTTCGTCAAGCCGGGTGAGGACGCGGAGTGGCACAAGTACTGGATCGACACCCGGTTCGCCTGGTACACCGACCTCGGCATCGACCCGGAGAACTTGCGGCTCTTCGAGCACCCGAAGGACAAGCTGTCGCACTACTCGGCGGGCACCACCGATATCGAGTACCGCTTCGGCTTCCAGGGCAATGAGTGGGGTGAGCTGGAGGGCATCGCCAACCGCACCGACTTCGACCTGAAGACCCATTCGGAGCATTCCGGCAATGACCTGAGCTACTTCGACCAGACCACCAATGAGCGCTACACCCCGTATGTCATCGAGCCCGCGGCCGGTCTGACCCGCTCGCTGATGGCGTTCCTTGTCGATGCGTACACCGTTGACCAGGCGCCCAATGCCAAGGGCGTCATGGAGGAGCGCATCAGTCTGCGGCTGGACCGCCGGCTCGCGCCGGTGAAGGCGGCGGTGCTGCCGTTGTCGCGTAATGCGGACCTGACGCCGAAGGCGAAAGATCTCGCCGCGCAGCTGCGCAAGAACTGGAATGTCGAATTCGACGATGCCGGCGCCATCGGCCGCCGCTACCGGCGCCAGGACGAAATCGGCACGCCGTTCTGCATCACGGTCGACTTCGATACCCTCGATGACCAGGCGGTCACCGTCCGCGAGCGCGATTCCATGGCGCAGGAGCGGATCGCGCTGGACAAGGTCGAGAGCTACCTGGCGCAGCATCTCATCGGCGTCTGAATTCGATAACGAGCAACGCCCTGTCGCGCCGCGACGGGGCGTTTTCGTACCTCGTTGGCTACCGGATTGCCTGCGCCGCAGGTGAATTCAGCGCGTATCCGGATTCCGGTTCGACTGGAGGAGCAGCCCGATCGCGCTCGGGATCAGCAGCGCGCAGCCCCAGGGCACTGCGACCCAGAACGGCCAGAAGTATCCGGCGCCGGTCGCCACCCAGATCGTGAGGCACAGTGCGTTCACCGCGACCCATGGGATCCACATGATGATGACCCATTGCGGCACTCGTTGGGCTGCGGAGACCGCTTTGCCCAGTACGGGTAGGTCCGACAGCAGCGGAGTCAGCTCACCATAGGTTTTGGCGGCGTACACCTGTTTGAGACGATCGTCGTATTCGTGCAGCGACAACCGGCCGTCGTTCATTGCCACCCGCAATTGTTCGGCGATCTTCTCGCGATCTGCGTCCGATGCGCGCAGCCTGTCCTGACCCACGAGTGTCAGCTTAGGGGCTGACCCCGTCCGTGGCAGTGCGTCTCGAGAATCATCGGGTGCATGGAAATATCCGGCGGGGTTACTCGGTTGACGGGCGATATGCCGTATGTCATCGAGTAGGCGGGAGCCGGACATGGCAACAGCTGTGAAGTTCGATCGTTATGGCGGAATCGAAGAACTGAAAGTGGTGAAGGTACCGACGCCGAAGGCGGGACCTGGTCGGGTCGTCGTCGAGGTCGTCGCGGCCGGCATCAACCCGGGGGAGGGGTATATCCGTTCGGGTGCGCTGCACGAGCAGTGGCCCGCGACATTTCCTTCGGGCGAGGGGACCGACTTCGCGGGTCGGATCGTGGAGATCGGATCCGGCGTCGGCGGGCTCGAGGTCGGAGCCGAAGTGGTCGGATTCACCGATGAGCGGGCCAGCCATGCCACCCATGTGGTTGTGTCCGCCGCGCAGGTGACGCTGAAGCCCGCGAAACTGGATTGGGATGTCGCCGGAGCGTTGTATGTCGCGGGGACAACAGCTTTCGCCGCCGTACAGGCAGTTGATCCGCAAGCAGGCGATACGGTCGCGGTTTCGGGTGCCGCGGGTGGCGTCGGCTCGATCGCCGTCCAACTCCTGCGGGCCAGGGGCGCAACGGTTCTCGGCATCGCGAGCGAGGCGAATCACGACTGGCTGCGCAAGCTCGGGGCGGTGCCGGTGGCCTATGGGGCGGGGCTGATCGACCGGATCCGTGCGGCCGCCCCCGACGGTGTGGACGCATTCATCGACACCTTCGGTGCCGAATATGTCGATCTCGCAATCGAACTCGGCATCCCACCCGAACGCATCGATACGATTATCAACTTCGAGGCCGCCGACAGATATGGCGTGCAGACCGACGGCAATGCCGCGGCGGGCACCATCGATGTGCTTGCCGAACTGGCCGATCTGGCCGCCGCGGGCACGGTGGAAGTCCCCATCGCGGCCGTCTATCCGCTCGACAGGGTCCAGGACGCCTATCGCGAACTGGAGCAGCGCCACACGCGCGGCAAGATCGTGCTGCACCCTTAGGCGGGCACGTTCCAGAACTCGTTTTCGTGGCGCATGCCCTCGAGGAACAGCTCTTCCGCACGCGCCGGATCGCCACCCGCCTCGTCGAGCATCTGCCCGCAGCGGCGGGTGAGCGCCGCGAATCCGGGATCGGCATAGGTGTCGACCCAGCGCCGGTAGCGGGGTTCCGGCGGCGGATTCTCGGCGAGGATCGCGCCCAGGGTCGAATACCCCCACATGCACGGATACAGCGCCGCCAGCCCGTCGGCGTAGGACGCGGCCGACTCCAGCAGGAATGCGGTGTAGGCCGCGCACGGCGCCCCCTTCGTCGCACCGTCGAGATCCGCGCCGAATTCGGCGGCCAGCGACCGATGCAGGGAAAGTTCCTCGTGATATGTCGCGTACGCGAGATCCACCAGATCGCCGAGATGTGACGCGGGCGCCTGCCAGGCCAGCCGGGTGAACACCCGCACATAGTCCAGCAGGAACATATAATCCTGTTCGAGCCAGGACCGGAAAACCGATTCGGGCAGATCGCCTTTGGCGATCCCCGCCACAGTCGGATGCGCCAGCTGGCTGACCAGCAGCGGATATCCGAGCTCCTCCAGATGCGCCGTAAGACCGATGTGTGCCGTGGGACTCATGTGGGCAGTCTCTCTCAGGCGGAGTTGCTCCGGAATTGCGCCCCGGTGGGTAGTGCCGCACGCTGAGCCATGTGTTGTGGGATGAGGAGGATTTGGTGCGGGTGTTGGGTGCCTCGGAACAACGTTTCGTGCGCGCGGGGACCTACACCGGACGGTCCGTGACGGTCGTCGGTGATCTCGATACGAATGCGCTGGGGGCTGCCTTCACCGCACTACAGCGTGCCTATCCGGTGGTGACCTGCCGGATCGGTGAGGACGCTACCGGTCGCGGCTATCTGCTACGCCGCGGCGATACCCCGCCGATCGGCATGACGGCGAGTTTCGGTGATCCGGATCCCGTCCGCATTCCGGAGCCGATCGATCCGGCCGGACAGCTGGCCTACCTGGATGTCGTGTACTCCGAGCGGGGCCGCTCGCGCGTCACACTTTTCGCCCACCACAGCATCGCCGACGCGGGCTACTGCATCGAACTGCTGTCCCGACTATGGGACTTCTATACCGATTACGTCGAATCCGGTACGACAACCGTTGTGCCGCACGACTATCCGCAGTCGCTGGAATGGCATGTGGCGGCGCGCGGGATCGCCCGCCACTCGGTCTCCGGCTTCGAGGATGTCACCAATCCGCTGCAACCCGTGGTTATTGCGCCCCCATCCGCGATCCCCGCACCCGCCGCGCTGGTTCGGCCGTGGCGCATCATCTTGGACGAGGAGGTGAGCGCCCGCATCATCGAGCGCGGGCGCTATCCGGGGGTGACGGTCAACGGGTTGGTCACCGCCGCCCTGTTACGCGCCTTCGCCTCGGAAAAGGCCGGGGCCACCGGCGATCCGGTGTCGCTCGGCTGCCTGTACCCGGTGGATATGCGCACCCGCCTGGAACCGCCGGTCGCGCGTGCCGAGGGCACCAATATGGCGGGTCTGGCCTCTTTTGCCGCGGCGGTAGACCGGTCCGCGGACATCGTCGAACTGGCCCAACGCATTTCGGCCCGTTTGCGACATGATCTCGCCGAGGGCATCGTCGAGCAGTCGGTGCTGCACTTCCCGGATTATTTCGGCCCCGCCCGGATCCACTCCCTGGCCGGGCACGTCGCGGTGACGAATACCGGTGCCGTGCCCGCCTTCCGCTGCCCCGCGAATATCGCGCTCACCGACTACGAGATCGTCTATGTCTCCGCGCATCCGCGTCCCTCCGCGGGTGCCTCGGCGGCAATCACCTTCCTGGTCTACACCTTCGAAGGCCGACTGACCGTCGGCGTGCTCGGCAGCGGCGCCGACCGGCTCGTGCCTGTGGTGCGCAACGAGTTGACGGTCCTCGCTGAGGAGGCCGTCAACTCCTGAAGGCACGAGCCACTATTGGTAGGTGGCGTGCGTCGGGCGCATGACCAGCACGACCCGGCGCTGATGGTCGGCGACCGGACGCTGATACCGCAGGTCGTAGCGGCGCGCGAGCACATCGAAGAAATCGCCGTCGGGATCGGGTTCGATGGCCTCGATAACACCGCGGACCTCGAGGTAGCGGTAGGGCTTCTCCGGATCGTTGATGCTCACCGCGACGTCGGGATTCTGCTTGGTATTGACGGCCTTACGCCGATCGATCGTGGTGGTGAAGCGCAGGCGCCCGCCATCCCACACCTGCCATACCGGCGTCACCTGCGGAGTGCCGTCCGGGTTGAGCGTGGCGAGATGGGCGAACAGCGGTCGCGATAGCAGATCGGCGTGGCTCTCGGGGATTACGGAATCATCCATGGCCCAAAGACTATCAAGGCTTTGATAGGTCAGCTATCTTTGACACTTATGAAATTGCCCGCGGAACAGCGGCTCGGTCTGGACCTCAAGCGCGCCGAGCAGGAGCTGATGGCCGTCAAACACGAGGCGGTCAAACCGCTTACGGTGCCGCAGTACGCGGCGCTCTACGCACTGTCGGAGAATCCGGGCATCTCCGCCGCCGCTCTCGCCCGCGAATGTCTGGTGACACCGCAGGCGATGACCGTGGTCCTCAAGAACCTGCAGGAGCGCGGTTTGGTGGAGCGCACACCGCATCCCTGGCACCGCGGTGTGCTCGAAACCCGCCTGACCCCCGCCGGTCGCAAGGCCTTCGACGAGGCCGATGCCAAGGCCGCCGCCATCGAGCGCCGCGTATCCGCCGCCTTCAGCGCGCAGGAGCGCCAACAGTTGCGAGCGTTGTTGGCCCGGTTCACCGAAGCTCTTCAGGAATGAGGGCGTGGGCAGGGGAAGGGGCGGTAGGTTCGTAGAGAAGGCTGATTGCGCGGCCGTGATCGAGGAAAGCGGGTGTTCGAACAGTGCGGACCAACGGAGACCGAAGGCGCGGGGGTGGGCTCGGTGCCGCCGCCATCGGCGTCGGGGCACTCGGCGTCGGTGAGTTGATCGCGGCCTCGCGCGGTGATTCGCTGATCGATGCCATCGGCCGGGTCACGGTGGATGCCGCGCCGGTGCCGGTTGTCGAGACGACCGTCGCGCTCTCCGGTAAGCACGATAAGGCCGTGACGCGTCTCGGCGTCGGGGCTGGTGCGGTTGCCGCGACGGTCGGGCTGGGGGCGCTGTCCGATCAGGCGCGCACGCCCGTTGTCGCCGCCTTCGGTGTCGCCGCAGCTGCTTCGGGTTTCCGTCGACCAACCCGTTCACCAGCCACCGTCGCCGGTGCGGCCGCCGCCGCGGGTGTGCTCGGCCTCGGGCTGCGCAGGCGCCCGCGTGGGCTGTTCGGCGCGCTGCTGTGGGCGGGTGCCGGTACCGGACTGTTGGCGGGGGCGCGGGCGCTGATTCATGACTACGACCGCAGGCAGCGCGATGCGATCCGTCGGGTCGGCCCGCTGGGTGGGCTCTCGATGGTGCCGCAGGACGGGTTGGAGGACGAGCCCGGTTTGTCGGCACTGATCACCGGGAACCGGAGTTTCTATGTCGCCGATGTCAATCTGAGTCCGCCCCGGATCGATCCGACCCGCTGGCGGCTGTCGGTCACCGGGAAGGTCGCACATCCGCTGCGCCTGTCGCTGGCCGAATTGGCCGCGGACGCGGTGGAATTCGATGCGGTCATGGTGTGCGTGCACAATCGGCCCGGTGAGCGTCGCGCGGGTAATGGCCGCTGGTACGGGGTTCCGCTGGCCCAGCTGCTCGAGCACGCGATCCCCGAAACCGGTGCGACCCGGCTGGTGACCAGGGCCGTCGACGGCTACACCATTTCGCTGCCGGTGGAGCCGCTGCGCTCCGGTACGTGGCCCGGATATGTGGTGATCGGGGTGAACGGCGAACCGCTCACCCCGGAGCACGGATTCCCGGCCCGCGTCTTCGTGCCCGGCCTCTACGGCCAGTACACCGGCGCGAAATGGCTTGCCGAACTGGAACTCACCGACGACAGCCATGTCGACTACTGGTGGAAGCGCGGTTGGCCGTCGGAACCGATCTGGGTGACACCGCAGGCGCGCATCGACGTCACCGCCCCGGGCCGTGCGGCCGCGGGCACCACCAGCATCGCTGGTGTCGCATGGGCGCCGCCGCACGGCGTCGAGTCGGTCGAACTCCGTATCGACGAAGGCGATTGGCGCCAAGTGGATCTCGGCACCGAACTCGCCCCCGCCGCCTGGCGCCGCTGGCGCACCACCGTCGACCTGCCCGCGGGCGAACACACCGTCCAGGCCCGCGCCATCAGCCGCTCCGGCGAGATCCAGGACGGCACCCCGCGCGCCCCCTTCCCCTCCGGCCCAACCGGCTTTCACACCGTCACCATCAAAATCTGACCACTCCGTCAGGTGTGAATGGGTTCTCGGAGTTCGGTGACCCAGCCGGACGGGTCCTCGGTGTATTCGAGGTCACCTCGCGGGCGAGCCCTGCGCAGCGGTAGCCATTGGCATAGATCCATGTGCCCGGGGACTGCCATGGTTCCAGGACCTCGCCCATGCTGCCCCGGTGCACGACGGCGGCGGCTTGCGACACCGCGGGCAGATCGACGATCGCCAATTCACAGCGTCAACCCTCAGAACCGACCGCCCCGGTTGATGCGGCGGGATCCGCTGGAACCGCCATACGAGCCGGGGGTGTAGCCGCCGGAGCGTTGACGGCTGGCGCTGCCCGCACCGCGCAGCAGTCCCTCGATCAGAATTCCGCCGAGCACCGCACCCGCCTGGGCCGTGCCCGAGGGCGGCTGGCTGTTCTCCCAGGCCCGCACGCTGGCCTGGGCCTCCTGCAATGCGCGACCACCCAGGTCGGCGGCGGCCTGCGCGCTGATCAGCGCCTGAGCCGGATCGGTAGTGGAAAGCTGTTGTGCCGCATCGAGATTGCGCTGCGCTTCGGATAGGCGAGTGCGTGCCTGTGCATCGATACCGCCGCGTCTGGTGCTGATGTAGTCGGCTGCCGCGCCGATCCGGGCGCGGGCATTGGTGAGCGCTCGGTCGAGTCGGCGCTGGAGCTCCTCGGCGGCCAGTTTGCGGTCGGTGGCCGCGGCATTGGCGAGATCCAGCGCATTATCGGCGGCAACGGCATTGTGGAAGGCGTCCAGTGGGTCGCTGTTTGCGGTGCCGGCCGCGGTGGTGAGCGCCGTCTCCGCCGCGATGATGGCGGCCTGCAGATCGACACCGCCATAGCCCGACAGCTCCCTCGCGGTGGCGATATCCGCGCGCAGTTCGGCGAGTACAGCAGGCAGTCCATCGGTCGCCTGCCGGATATTCGTCGCCGCATTGTCGACGGCATCGAGCAGCGTACGAGCCTGTCCCACCGCCCCTTCCGCGGCCCGGATGGCGGCGACCGCAGCACCCTGCTTGCCGACCGGCTGGGTGATGGCGGCGCGTCCGGCATCGATGTTCTGTTCCGCGAAGGTGATTCGCTCGCGCGCCATGGTCACATTGTCTCGAACCGGAGCGAGCACGCTGGCCGGATACGCGGTGGTGAGTCGGGTGAGTTCGGTCTCCGAACTCGGTGCACGCCCGGTCAACTCGACCAAATCCCGTGTCAGTCCGTCCAATCGAGTGGATGCGTTGATGAGCAGATCGCGCATCGCGTCGAATTCGGCCACCTGAGCGTCGAGTTCCCGATCGGCCCGCCCGACCGTGCCGATCAGATCGACCAGCATGGTGCGCTGCTGATCCGGTGTCTCGGGAATATCGTCATCGAGTTGCTGCCTGATCGAGAAGGCCTTGGCGGCAGCCGATTTCGCATTCGCCAGGGCGTTGTTGAACGGCGTGGCCGCGGTATCGCCGAATTCACCGGTGGCCAACTCCAACTCCTCGGCACTGGTCCGCACGGCATTGTCGATCTCGACCAGCACCTCCTTCGATCGGGCCTGTAGTGCGTCCAGTGACAATGCCGCGAGCGCGGTGGAGTTGTCCGGATCGACCTGTCGCGCCGCCGCCAACTCGGCACGTCGTCGATCAGCGCGCCGCTTGCGCGAATACAGCACCAGCCCACCGACAGTCAGCACGATCAGCGCGGCGACGATCAACAGTGGCCGTATGCTGATTCCACCGCCGTGCATCGCCGAATCCAGCCCATCGGCCATCAGCACCCCGGCATCGGCCCACCGGGCGTCCCGCAGCGCGGGCTCCACTTTGCGGGTCAATACGGTGTCCAGTGCGGAATCGCTGACTCTGCTCGGCAACTTGCCGTCGAACCAATACGCGCGATCCTCGGTAGCGACAGCGAGCAATAGATCACGCGCACCGAATCCGGACATGGTCGCGGTGCGATCGGCCCACGCCTGCGGACTCATCCCGTTGAAATCGTGTACATAGACAACCCAGAGCCGCATCTGCTGATCGGCGTAGAGGGTGTCGACCGCCGCTGACACCCGATGGAGTTGCCCTTGATCGAGCACCCGCGCCGAGTCGACCACATACGACCCCATCCGCAGCGGCGGCTCGGCGCCGACCGGGCCACCGGCCAGTGCGACACAGAGAAACGCCACGCCGAGGACCACCACGGCCACCCAGCGGGTTCGACGAATCTGCGGTAAGAACAGCATGGGATGAATGTAGCTGGATACCATCGAACCGTGATCACGATCGACCTGCCGTACACCGGTCACGTGTCCCGTGGATCGAATCCGCAACAGCGGGACGTCCCTGGTGCGCGCATTATCAAAATGTCCGTCGGCGGCATCGACAACAACTGCTATCTGGTGCAGTGCACCGCCACCGGCGCGGCACTGCTCATTGACGCCGCCAACGAAGCCGACCGCATTATCGAACTCGTCAACCAGGAGACGCCGGACCGCGTCGCCCTGGTCGTCACCACCCATCAGCACCGTGATCACTGGTCGGCCCTGGAAAAGGTCGCCGCAGCCACGGGCGCACCGACCGCCGCGCATCCACTCGATGCCGCGCCGCTCCCGGTGCGCCCCGACCGGTTACTCGCCACCGGCGACCTCATCGAGATCGGCGACCTGGCCTTCGAGGTCATCCACCTACGTGGACATACCCCCGGCTCGATTGCCCTCGCCCTGGTCGCCGGTCCGGGCGTGCACCTGTTCACCGGCGACGCCCTTTTCCCGGGCGGCGTCGGCCGCACCACCAACCGGGAGGATTTCACCTCCCTCTACACCGACGTCACCACCAAGATCTTCGATCGCTATCCGGATGACGCCGTCGTCTATCCCGGTCACGGTGACGACACCACGCTCGGCACCGAACGCCCGCACCTCGGCGAATGGCGTGAACGCGGCTGGTAGTCGATTTATGTGGCCCGCGGGTTGAGGCTTTCGAACATCCGCTCACTGCTCTGCGCACCGTAACCGTCGGCGACCTGGCGATCGACGAGGTTCTTGATCGTGCCGATGATGTCCAGGTCGACGCCTGCATCGCGGCTGGCCGACACGATGGCGTCCAGAGCGGCCTTGGTGAAATCCAAGGGCTGGAACGGTTTCGAGTAATCGCCGGAGTCGATGGTGGCTCCGGCCGTCGGAAGTGATCCGGTCATCGCGGCGATCCAGCCCGATGCGCGTTGGCCGAAGTCCTCGGCCGACATACCGATCGCGCGAACCATGGCGGCGCCGTGGTAGAAGCCCGCGAACATGGTGTACATCCCGGCGAGCAGGGCGAAGTCGACCAGTGCGGCCTGTCCGGCGTCCGCGCCGAAATACTCTGCGCTGCCGAGCAATTCGAGGGTTGTGCGGTGTTCGTCGAAGAGTTGGCTGGAGCCGCTGTAGAGCACGGATGAGCCGGGTTGGCCGATCATCGGCGGGACGGCCATGATGCCGCCGTCGAGGAAGTCGATGCCGTGCTTCGCGGCCCATTCGGCCAGTTCGCGCGATCCACGCGGCTCGGTGGTGGTCAGGTTGACCAACGCGCGGTCGGCAAGGATATCGGTGACCGGGTCCAGTACCTCGTGCACGGACCGATGGTCCAACAGACAGGCCACCACGAGGTCGCTCGCGGTCACCGCCTCGGCCACGGTCCGCGCCGACTTCGCCCCTGCTGCAGCGAGTTCCGCGTCCCGACCGGCGCTGCGATTCCACACCGTCGTCGGGTGTCCGGCCCGTACGAAGGCCGCGGCCAGCGCCTGTCCCATCGCGCCGAGCCCAAGGACCGTCACGGATGTCGTCATGTATCCACTCCTCAAAGTATCGAGATGGCTGGGGTCGGCGCGCCGGAATCCATTCTGGATATGCACTGCACTGTCGACAAGTACCGACTAATAAGTTCAGTACTAACCAAGAGGTAAGTTTTGCCGATCGATGTGCGCCTTACGTTCTCGTCGACGGTGACCTGGCAAACTTGGTCAGGTGTATTCGGCGACCCTGGCCTCGGCTCCCGGATCCGGCCCGTCCCGCGGCGTCGGAGGTGGGCTGGCGCGCTGGGCGCGACGACTGGTCCTGGGCGCGATCTTGATAGGGGCGGTGCTGGTCGGCGGCACGGCATTCCGGGTCTGGCATGTCGCGCGCATCGACGACTACACCAAGGCCGACGCGATCGTCGTACTCGGGGCCGCGCAATACTCCGGCACGCCGTCGACGGTGTTCGAGGCGCGATTGGATCAGGCCTACAAACTGTTCAAGGCCGGTGTCGCACCCAAGGTGATCACCGTGGGCGGTAAGCAGGACGGCGATCTGTACACCGAGGCCGCCTCCGGCAAGAACTATCTGGAGGAGCGCGGCATACCGAGCGACCGGATCCTGGCGGTGGAAACAGGTTCGGACACCCTGCGAAGCATCGAGGCCGTCGCCGCCGCCATGAGCGCCCGCAAGATGTCCTCGGCGGTGCTGGTCAGCGATCCGTGGCATTCGCTGCGCACCAGAACCATGGCCCGCGACGCCGGGTTGGAGGCATGGACCGCGCCGACCCGGACCGGCCCCGCCGTGTACACCAGAGAGTCGCAGGCGCACGGAATCGCAAGGGAGACCGGCGCTTTGCTCTGGTATCAGCTCACGCACTTCTCATCGGACTTCAAATACTCAGCGGGGCAGTGAGATTCGATGTACACCGAGCATGACCGTGAGCGAATGGTGGTGGAGGGAGCCAAGACCGCCGGTCTCGGTCCGCCGCGCAGTGAGTTCGAAACCGGCCACCGCACCGAATTCGCCCGCGACCGCGCCCGGGTGCTGCACTCCGCCGCCCTGCGCAGACTCGCCGACAAAACCCAGGTCATGGGGCCGCGTGATGGTGACACCCCGCGCACCCGCTTGACCCATTCGATCGAGGTGGCCCAGATCGGGCGCAGCATCGCCGACGGTCTCGGCTGCGATCCGGATCTGGTCGACCTGGCCGGATTGGCGCACGATATCGGCCATCCGCCCTACGGCCACAACGGCGAGCAGGCCCTCGATCTCTTCGCCGACGCGTACGGCGGATTCGAGGGCAATGCGCAGAATCTGCGCATCCTCACGCGGCTGGAACCGAAGGTTCTTGATGCGGACGGCACAAGCGCGGGCCTGAATCTTACCCGTGCCGCACTCGACGCAGCCATCAAATACCCTTGGGCCAGAACAGGTTCGGGCACCAAATTCGGTGCTTACGATATCGATCTGGATCGGCTGGAATGGGTACGCAAGGATGCGCCGGACCGGCGCAAGAGCCTCGAATGCCAGATCATGGACTGGTCCGACGATGTCGCGTACTCGGTGCACGATGTGGAGGACGGCGTGATTGCCGGGCGCATCGAATTGCGGGCGCTAGCCGATCCGTCCGAACAGGCGGCACTCGCCGAACTCGGGCACGGCCAGCACCGGACGCTTTCGGTTGACGACCTCATCGGTGCCGCCCAGCGGCTTTCCGAATTGCCCGTCGTCGCCGAAGCCGCCTCCTATGACGGCACCCTCGCCAGTTCGGTCGCGTTGAAGCGCCTCACCAGTGAACTGGTCGGCCGTTTCGCCACGGCCGCGATCATGGCCACGCGGGTGGTCGCCGGTGACAGGGCGTTGTCCCGATACGCCGCGGACCTCGAGATTCCACCGATCGTCGCCGCTGAGGTTGCGATGCTCAAGACCGTCGCCCTGCGGTACGTCATGTCCGACCTCCAGCACAAGCAACGGCAGGCCGTGCAGCGGGAGCGGATTCTGGCGGTCGCGCACCGACTGCTGGCGACGGCACCACAAGGACTGGACCCGCTGCTGCTGCCGTGGTGGCACGCCGCCAGCGACGACACCGCGCGAGTTCGGGTAATCGTCGATCAGATCGCGTCGTATACCGAGAGTCGGCTGGAGCGGGTAGCGGCGTGACCAGCCGCTGGGCCTGTCGAGGGCGGGCTGGCCTAGACTGACCGCCGTGGCCGGACGACTCCCAGATCGCGATATCGCGGCAATACGCGAACGCGTCCGGATCGAGGATGTGGTGGGGGAGTACGTCGCCCTGAAGCGAGCGGGCGCGGACTCCATGAAGGGCCTGTGCCCGTTCCACGACGAGAAGTCGCCGTCGTTCCACGTGCGGCCCAATCACGGCCTGTACCACTGCTTCGGCTGCGGTGAGGGCGGCGATGTCTTCGCCTTCCTGCAGAAGGTCGAGCACATCGGCTTCGTCGAGGCGGTCGAGCAACTCGCCGATCGGATCGGCTACCAGATCAATTACGAGGGCGGCGGCACCTCGGTGCAGCGCGACCGCGGCACCAGGGCGAGGTTGGTCGCCGCCAACGCCGCCGCGCATGAGTTCTACATGGCCAAACTGCGCGAGCCGGATGCCGAGGCGGCGCGCAAGTATTTGACCGACCGTAACTTCGACGGCAATGCCGCTCAGCTGTTCGGTTGCGGCTACGCCCCGGCAGGCTGGGATACGCTCACGAAGCATCTGCTGCGCAAGGGCTTCGACTTCAAGGAGCTGGAGGCGGCCGGGCTGGCACGGCAGGGGCAGCGCGGCCCGATCGACCGCTTCCACCGGCGGCTGCTGTGGCCGATCCGCAATCTCGGCGGCGATGTCATCGGCTTCGGTGCGCGCAAGCTCTTCGACGACGACACCATGCCCGGCAAGTACATCAATACGCCGGAAACCTTGCTGTACAAGAAGTCTCAGGTGCTCTTCGGCCTCGATCACGCCAAACGTGAGATCGCCAAGGGCCACCAAGCGGTGGTGGTCGAGGGCTACACCGATGTGATGGCCATGCATCTGGCCGGGGTGAAAACCGCCGTCGCCTCCTGCGGCACCGCCTTCGGTGATGAGCATCTCGCACTACTGCGCCGCCTGCTCATGGACGACAACTTCTGGCGCGGCGAAATCATCTATACCTTCGACGGTGACGCGGCCGGCCAGGCGGCGGCGCTGAAAGCCTTTGCGGGCGACCAGAAGTTGGCCGGGCAGACCTATATCGCCATCGCCCCGGACGGCCAGGACCCGTGCGAACTGCGCCAGCGCTCCGGCGACGGTGCCGTGCGCGACCTGGTGGCCCGGCGAACCCCGTTGTACGAGTTCGTGATTCGTGGCCTGCTCGCCGACCACAACCTGGATACCGCCGAGGGCCAGGTGGAGGCGTTGCGCCGTGCCGTGCCGGTGGTGGCGCAGATCAAGGACAACGCGCTGCGCAAGGCATACGCGACGAAGCTGGCGGGCTGGGTCGGCTGGGACGATATCCAAACGATCGTGCGGCGGGTCGGTGAGGAAGCCAAGCACAATCGCAACGGTGGGCGTCCAGGCGGTCGTGGCCCAGCGGGCACACCGCAGCAGCCCAACACGGTCGTTGCCGAGCGTCCCGCCGCGCGCCCCAACCCGAACGATCCGACGCTGCTGCCGCAACGGCAGGCACTCGGTGCGGCTCTGCAGTATCCGGCGATGGCCGGTGCGGTCTTCGATTCGATCGAGGCCGAGGCGTTCACGCATCCGGCCTATGCGGCCGTTCGGGCCATGATCGCCGAGGCAGGTGGCACCGCCTCCGGACTCGGCGGTGCGGAGTGGGTCAATGTCGTTTCCGACGGCACCGATGACCTGACCATGCGAGCGCTGGTTTCCGAGCTGTCCGGCGAACAGATGCCGGTGAAGTCCGCCAACGACATTCCCCGATTCGTCACCGGCGTGCTGGCTCGCGTCCAGGAAGCCTGGGTAGGCCGCCAGATCGCGGAGTTGAAGTCGAAGCTGCAGCGTGTGTCGTCGACCGAGCAGGCCGATGCGTATATGGCGTTGTTCGGTGATCTCGTTGCGTTGGAGCAGTACCGCAAGAGTTTGCTGACCCAGGCGATGGGGAATCACGACGACTTCACAGCGCACTGAGTAGCGCCGGAGTTCGGGTAGCCGCCGCAGCCGATTCGTCGGTTGCTCGAGCGTCGGTTTCGCGCATCCAGAGTTGCCGCGCTGACGGTCAGCCGCTGCGGTTAGCCGGGCACATTGACGACGACCAAGTCCACTACCTCCGATTGTTGATCGGCAGTCTTCTGGTCGGCGTCCCGCGAACTCAGCGCCGCAGTTGATCTTGTGGCACCAGAAGTGTGGTCCGCTCATCCAACGGCACCATCGGCTCCAACTTCGCCCGGGTGCTGAGCTTGTCCGACAGCCTCTGCCTACCCACGAGCACCAGCTTGCGAGTCACCGGACTCTCGGTCACAGCACGGGTAGCCGCACTGATCTGCTCATAACGACCCCGCCCTGCCTTCGTCCCGAGCACATAACCGGCCGCAATGCCGATGATCAACCGCAGCATTTCGTAGAACTCCTCCCAAATTGCCTGTGCGCGCGGCTACTATCCTGCCCGACGCCCCGTACGTCTGTCGATCCGGATCCACCCGACCGCGCGCCGCTCCCAGACACGCCGAAGCCGCCGCATGTCTCCAGGTAGAGACGCGATTTGGGAACCCGCCAGCCGATGCGCTAAAGTTTCACCTCGGCCCGCCCAGTACGGACGAGCCACCCAGGATAATCCCCTATAGCTCAATTGGCAGAGCAGCCGACTGTTAATCGGCAGGTTTCTGGTTCGAGTCCAGATGGGGGAGCTTTGACCAGGGCGAACGTACCAGTTCGACCCTGGTTTTGTCCGTTTCGGGGGGCGAACGACACGGAACGACACGCTTTCACGGACCTCAGTCGGCGACATAGCGCAGCATCACCGCGGTGTTGAAGTGCCTCGTCTCCGCCAATCGGAGCTGCGTGCGTTTGTCCAGCGATGGGAAGAGCGGTGTGCCGCCGCCGAGCACCACGGGCGAGAGGAACAGTTGGTACTCGTCGATGAGCCCGTGTGGCATCAGCGAGGCCGCGAGGCTCGCGCCACCGACCTCCATGACACCATCGTCTCCAGCCTTGAGCCTGCGGACCTCCTCGACCGCGTTCTCGCTGATCAGCGTGCTGTTCCAGTGGACCTCGGTGAGCGTGCGGGAGAAGACGACCTTCGGCTTCTCCGTCCAGAGCCTGCCGAACTCACGCTCGATGCGCGACGCGTCCTCGGGCACGTGCGGCCAGTACTCGGCCATCAGCTCGTACAGGCGACGGCCGTGCAGCGAGACCTCGATCTCGCGGTAGCGGTCGTTGTGGAACTGGTGCAGTTCCTCGTCCGGGTTGGTCCAGTCGATGCTGCCTTCGCGGTCGCTGATGTAGCCGTCCAGGGACACGCTGAACCCGTAGCTCAGTCTCCTCATGACCGGGTCGACGTTCTACGAGCTCGAAACTCATCGTCGCTCATCGGACTTCAGGTGTGTGACTTCGTGGCATCCGGCTACGGAAGCCTCCGCGAAAACCTGTTGGCGGCCGACGGCGACCACTGCTAGCCTTCCGGAAGCCGTGCCAGAGAACGAGGAGGTGGTACCCGTGAACGCAGTATCTACATGGGTGCTCCCCTCTGGGGTCACGGTCGGGCGATAGGTCGTCCGGGAGCGCCGTTCGCAAGCACTCCCGAAAGGCACGACCGTGCAATTCATTTCCGAAAAGCGCCTCGACGACGACAGCATCCTGGAGCGCGCATTCGCTCTCGGCGAGATCCCCGGCATCCTGTGGACGCCCGCATCCGCATCCACACCGGTGCCACTGATCCTGCTCGGCCAGCCCGGCGGTCTCGGACCGCAGAAGATGTATCCGCGACTGCTGGCCCGGGCCCGGTACGCCGTGGCGGAGGGCTTCGCCGCGGCCACCATCGAGCTCCCCGGTGACGGTGAGCGGCCCCGTTCCGCTGCCTTCGATCAGGCCCGCGCCGACCTGCACGCGGCGCTGGCCGCTGGTGAGCCGGTCACCGACGACATCGTCGACCGGCTCATCCTCCCATTGGTCGACCAGGCGGTCCCGGAATGTCAGACCGCCCTGGACGCCCTTCTCGCGCTGCCCGAGATCGGCGGCCCGGTCGGGTATTCGGGCGGGGTGATCTCCATCGGCACCCGGCTGGCGGTGGTGGAGCCGCGCATCACGGCCGCCGTCCTGTTCGCGGGAAGTTACGTGCCCCGCGCCATCTTCGAGGAGGCCCGGCAGGTCACCATTCCGCTGCATGTCCTGCTGCAATGGGACGACGAAGGAAACGATCGGCAAATGGCTCTGGACCTGTTCGACGCCTTCGGCTCCAAGGAGAAGACGCTGAACGCCAATATGGGCGGGCACACCGGCGTCCCGCAGCACGCCGGGGAGGAGGCGAACCGGTTCTTCGCCCGGCACCTGAAGTGAGGCCGGGCTGTCAGGCCGGCAGCAGACGTTAGGAGGTCAGGGATGCCGCTCCATCGAGGACAGGTCCCGGCCCTCCTCGATGAGGCGGCCAGCAGATGCACACCTGCCCCGACCGCGGCGGTACCGGCCGATGGCGGTAGGTCCCAAGGTTGTTGCGGCACAACACGCGTGCTTCGTAGCGTCCATCGGGAACCTGTCAGATCTGGGGTTGCTCGGCCGTGCCGGGTTTCATAGCCGGATTGGACATCCACGCTACGTAGCATCCAAAACGGCTGTGCCGCAACGAGCCCAACTTCTGCAAGCGGGGTCCAGACCTTCCTCAACTCCAGGCAGAGAGCACGTCGGAGGCGTTCCACACCAGGTCGACGGTGTCTGCGAGAGTCGGCTCGATATCGGCCAAGGACACTACGGCCAATGCTGTTTCGTGCGGGACAAAGCCTGGAACACTGGCGACCCCGCGGGTGAGTTCGGCTAGATCGTGGCGGTCGAACGGGGTGCCGAGCCATTTGATCGATCCGGCGAAGATCACCCGATTGGCAACGGGCGAGCGGTCGGCGCCGATGAGGTCTATCTCGGGGTTGAAGGCGCGGTTCCACCAGCCGCCGACCACGGTGACGTCTTTCCAGGGCAGCGCTCCCGCGAGCGCGGTCAGTTCGAGGGCATCGCGCACGAGGGGTTCGACGGCTTTGCCGCGCCAGGAGGTCCAGCGCCGAGCGAACAACTCATAGGCCGCGTCGACTCGTCCTCGCCGAACCAGGTCCTGAACCGAGCGCAGGGCGGCGAGGTAGAGCCGCAGGTTGCTGTCAGCGACCCGGTAGAGAGCTGGTTTCCCAGGTTTGACCGACAGTGGCTGGTCTACCGACAGCACCTGCTTGTCTGTCGAGAGTCGGTGCAGTAGCGGCGATAACGATCCGGAGGGCAATGCCCCGCTGCGGCTGCCTGCGGCGGCCGCGATGGTGGCGTGGGTGCGTTCCCCGCTGCCGATCGCTTCGAGTACGCGTCGCGCTTGGTCGGGTGTCGGGAACTCGGCGAGAAGGGTGGACTCGGGCACTCCGAACAGCGGCGCGGCGGGGTCGCCGCATTCGCGTCGTACGAACTGAAGTGGTGGCAGCCCATGCGGCCAGCTACGTAAGATGCCTGGCAGCCCGCCGGTGATCAGATGTGCGTCGATGCTCTCGGCTGCGTCGAGTCCGAGAGCATGACCGACTTCGGCTGGGTTGAGCGGATCGAGGACGAGGTTGTCGGCTCGACCGTAGAACGGGCGGTCGTAGGCGGTGAGTCGTTCCATCATGTGGATGTCACTGCCCAGGAGTAGCAGCAAGACTGGGCGTTGCTGCAGCAACCTGTCCCACGCCGTTTGCAACGCGCCATCGAAGACGGTGTCTTGTTCTGCCAGCCACGGCAATTCGTCGATCACGACGACGGTCGGCGTATCACCGAGCGAGGCCGCCAACAGACGGAATGCGTCGGTCCAGCCGCCGATGCCCTCGGGGAGGGTCTCGGGATCGGATGTGATCCCCGATCTCTTCAGCTCCGCTAGAAAGATCGCGAGCGATTCGGAGACCGGCATACCCTTGGTGGCCGTGAAATACAGGTACGGCATTTGTGCCGTGTCGCAGAACTCCTGAACCAGTCGCGATTTTCCGACCTGTCGGCGGCCTCGGATCGCAACGGCGACGCCTCTGCGGGACTCTGCGACACGCTGCAAGCGAGTCCTCAACAGTCCCAGCTCGACACTTCGGCCGACGAACCCTGATGTCACTGCCGCTCCTTGGGTAGTTCAGATCTATATAGATGGAATCTACATAGCCAAAATCTACATTGCTGAGCTGGTGTGCGGCAGGAGATCCTTGCCGGGGCAGTTCCGGAGCTTGCGTGGGTCGGGGAATCCGAGGGAGGTGTATCCGAGTGCGCGTTCGATAGCGAGGATGCGATGACCGGGGTCTGGACGTCGTGGTAGCCGTGGACAGTGGCAGCGGTCTTGCCAGGGTGAGTTCGGCCGGGTCAGCAACTGCTCGGCCAGCTTCTTCGTGCGGTCCACCGCATCTTTGCCACGGCGTCGAGTGTCTCCGACGCTGCTCGATCCTTCCTGCCGAACCGTCAGGTTCGGCGGGGCAGACCAAGGTCAAGATCCGTAGTTCCGACGTCCCCCCGCCTGGTTTCGACGGGGGCATCGAAACGCTACGTCCGCGATATCTACTAGTTCGAGCCGAGGTCGTCCGGTCTGATTTGTGCCGCACGACGCCCTCTGTCCGCTGAACCGGACGCGGCGGAATCCGAACCTGTTCAGGATGCATTCTGGATCGCGTCACCCGGCTCGGTGGCGGCGGCGAGCAGGGCCGCGCGCACATCGACGCGATCGGCGAGACTGGAAAGGTCGCGGCCGGTGAGTTTTTCGACGCGTTCGATGCGGTAGTGGACCGTGTTGACGTGCAGGTAGAGGGCTTCGGCGGTTTTGGTCCATGACCCGTTGTTGTCGAGGAACGCCGCCAGGGTTGCGCGGAGCCCGGCGTGGGAGGCGCTCGGCTCGAGCAGTGCGCCGAGGACACCGGTGCTGTAGGCGGCGCGGACCGCAGCGGTATCCCGGCCAGCAGTTCCTCGAGCGTCGCGAGGTCATCGGCGGCGGCGATTGCTCGGTCGAGTGCAGCGGCGGCTCGTTGTGCGTGGTTCGAGCGGACAAAACTGTCGTGAAGTGCGGCCGCGGTGTCCGCGGCGGGACCGACGCCGACATGGATACCGGTCCCCGGATCGCAGGACCGCACGAGCCCATGGACTGATCGCAGTCGTTCGACCGGATTCGGGATATCGCCGATGATCGCGACGGCCTGCGCACCGTGGCTGCCGACGGCGAAGGGGCGATCGGTGATGTGGGACAGCAACTCTCGTAGCGCTCCGACCGCGGCAACCGGTCGATACGGCACCGTCGCGGCACTGATCACCCGATATCGGCCCTGTTCGGCCAAGCCGTGGGCGCGCATGGCCAGTTCCAGCGGTGCGCGCTCGGATGTCGCGTCCTCGAGTTCGACGAAGAGGTCTTCGGCTGCCGATTGCCGGTCGTTGTCGACCTGTACCGATAGCTCTCGGTAGTGGCACAGAACTTCGGTGACTTCGCGCAACATCAGCGGCGGTACCTCACAAGGGACCGGCAGGTGCAGATACCACGCGTCATAGGGTGAATCCGCGGAACCGATCTGCTGATCGGTGCTGTCGGCGCGCCGCAGACCAGCGACGATGGTATCGGGTGCGTACGCGCACGAACCGCTGCCAGCGAGCGTCCGTCCGCTGGCGGTCACCAAGGCGCAGGGCTGGCCACCGAGGTATGCGGAGATCCGATCGAGCAGGACCTGCGGCGCTACCCCGTCGCGGACGAGCTGGTGCAGCGATTGCGGGACATTGTCGGGTACGGAGAGTGGTGCCGAGCGGAGATCACTCCAGCGGCGTACGTAGATCGCATCGGTGATGGTTCGAAAGGTCGTATCCGCCGGAACTGTCAAAAGCGCGATCCGCTGTTCCCGGCAGGCTCGCACGATCTCGGCGGGAATGCCGTTGTGCCGGACCACGCCTGCGAGCAGGGCCAGCGCGCCGACGTTGCGCAGAGCTGCCACGAATTGGTCGGCCTTGTTACGACCACCGCGGGGTGTCCACCAGACCAGGCCGCTCAGGACGACCTCACCGGATTGCACGTAGGCCGTGGGATCCCGCAGGTCTGTGGCCGTCACCCCGCTGACCTCACGGCGCAGCAGCCCGGAATCTCCCCACACCAGCTGCAATCCCAATGATTCCAGGCGAAGCAGGTCATCTACCCGCATGAGCTGCCCCTCTCGCACAGTCCGCTGCGACAGTCGATCACCGCATCGTAGGTGCCTCGGTAGTCCGCGGTCCTTGTGTGATCAACCGACAATCGCCGTCACTGGACCGGCTTTTCTGGGTGCCGCAGCCGATGGCATCGCCCGGCCCACCGCATTGAATCGAACGCACCAACCCGTGAGGACGGTGTCGAGGATGGATCTGAACACGGTGGCCGAGGTGTGCGACGCCCGGACATATCGGAGCTGGCGCCCTGGTGATGCGTGGCTCGGCGGTGGCACGTATCTGTTCTCCGAACCCCAGCCGCACTTGCGCAGGCTCGTGGATCTGAGCCGAACCGGCTGGACGCCGTTGCAGTGGCTGCCCGGTGGCGCGCTGGAGATCGCCTCGACCTGCACTATCGCTCAACTCTTCCGCTACACGCGGCGCAGCTTGTTCGCGCAGTGCTGCCATGCTTTCCTGGCGTCTTTCAAGATCTGGAATATGGCCACAGTCGGCGGGAACCTGTGCAACTCCCTGCCTGCGGGGCCGATGATCTCGCTGACCGCGGCCCTCGACGGCATCTGCCTACTGCACTCTCTCACCGGTGCGCAACGACGCCTGCCCGTTACCGAATTCGTCACCGGCGCAGGCGAAAACGTGTTACGCGAAGGCGAGTTGCTCCGCTCGATCACGCTGCCCGCTGCCGCACTCGACCGCCGGACGGCGTTTCGTCAGGCTTCGCTGTATGGGCTCGGTCGTTCCGGTGTGTTGGTGATCGGCACCCGCGACCGCGATGGCTCGCTACAGCTGACCGTCACGGCATCGACCACCCGACCGATCCGCCTGTGTTTCCCGCGGCCGACCGATCGTGTCGAATTCGCCGCCGCGTTAGAGCGGGCGGTCCCCGACGACGCGTGGTTCGACGACATCCACGGCCTACCCGAGTGGCGCAAACATATGACCCTGCGGCTGGCCGAAGAGATCAGAACAGAGCTGTTATGAGCTTCGAAATACACGTCAACGAACGACCATTCGGCGATGATCCGCGACCGGGCCAATGCCTGCGCACCTACCTGCGCGAGCACGGCTGGTTCGGCGTGAAGAAGGGCTGCGACGCGGGCGACTGCGGCGCATGCACCGTGCACGTGGACGGCGCGCCGGTACACAGCTGCATCTATCCCGCGGTCCGCGCCGACGGCCGTCGCGTCACCACGGTGGAGGGGCTGGCATGCGGCGGGGAACTACACCCTGTGCAGCAGCGATTTCTTGCGGCGCAAGGATTCCAATGTGGTTTCTGCACGGCCGGGTTCCTCATGACGACGGCCGCCCTCGAGGAGACCCAGCTTGCCGACCTGCCGCGTGCGCTCAAAGGAAACCTGTGTCGCTGCACCGGTTACCGGGCGATCGAAGACGCCATCCGCGGAATCGAGCACACAGAGGATCCGAACGCGGGTGCGAGCGTCGGCCGCAATCTGGGGGCACCGGCCGGACCGCAGGTCGTCACCGGGACCGCCCGCTATACCTTCGATATCGAGATCCCGGGCCTGCTGCACATGAAGCTGCTGCGCTCGCCACACGCCCACGCCCGGATCGAGCACATCGATATCGAGGACGCGCTGCGCGTGCCTGGTGTGCGGGCCGTGTTCACCCACCATGACGCGCCCGACAAGCATTACTCCACCGCCCGCCACGAACGTCCCGAAGAAGACCCGGACGACACCCGTGTCCTCGACAACGTCGTCCGCTACGTCGGACAGCGGATGGCGGCGGTGGTCGCCGACAGCGAAGCCGCCGCAGAGGAGGGCTGCCGTCGGATCACCGTGACCTATCGCGTACTACCGTTCGTCCTCGACCCCGAACAAGCGATGCGCCCAGGCGCGCCTCTCGTCCACGACAAGGACGCCGCCACCGCTCGCATCGCCCGGCCCGAGAACAATGTCGTCGGCGAGGTACACGGTGAAATAGGCGATGTGGCAACCGGATTCGGTGAGGCTGCGATCGTCTACGAGCAGACCTTCCGCACCCAGCGAGTCCAGCACGCCAGCCTCGAAACACACGGTGCGGTCGCGTGGTTCGACGACGACGGCCGACTGAATGTCCGTTCCAGCACCCAGACACCGTTCCTGACCCGCCGCGCACTGTGCACGCTGTTCGACTTACCACTCGACCAGGTGCGAGTGGTGGCCGGACGCGTCGGCGGCGGCTTCGGCGGCAAACAGGAAATGCTCGTCGAGGACATCGTGGTGCTTGCCGCGCTCCGGCTCAGGCGGCCGGTCAAGCTCGAATACACACGCGCCGAGCAGTTCTACGGCGCCACGACCCGACATCCGTTCACCGTTCGGATCAAAGCGGGAGCACACCGCGACGGTACGTTGTCGGCGATCGAGGCGCGAGTGGTCTCGAATACCGGAGCCTACGGAAACCACGGCCCCGCAGTGCTCTTCCACGCCGTCGGCGAATCATTGGCCGTCTACCGGTGCCCGAACAAGAAAGCCGACGGCTATGCCGTCTACACCAATACCGTTCCAGCAGGTGCCTTTCGGGGTTACGGCCTCGGACAGGTGGTGTTCGCCATCGAGTCGGTCCTGGACGAGTTGGCCCGACGACTCGGCATCGACCCGCTGCGGTTTCGTGAACTCAACATGATCGGCCCTGGCGAACCGATGATCACTCCTGGCGGACATGAGGAAGACCTCCACATCGCCAGCTATGGGCTCGACCAGTGTCTGGGCATCATCCGTCGAGCTCTTGCCGAGCCGTTTCCGGCGGCTCCAGAGGGGTGGCTCACCGGCAGCGGTACCGCGCTGTCCATGATCGCGACCATACCACCCGGTGGACATTTCGCGATGCGCGAATCAGCCTGCTGGCCAACGGTTCCTACGATCTCGCTGTCGGGACCGCCGAATTCGGCAATGGGACCACCACCGTGCACCGGCAGATCGCCGCACAAGAGCTGGTCACTACCGCCGAACGCATCACGATCCGGCAATCCGACACCGATGTCGTCGGCCACGACACCGGCGCATTCGGTTCCGCCGGAACCGTGGTCGCGGGCAAAGCCGTACTGCGCGCCGCCGAAGCCCTGGCCGAACAGCTGTGTTCCTTCGCCGCCGATCATTTCGGGCTCGACCGTACCGACTGCCGGTTGACCGAGGACGCGGTGCTCTGCGGCGAGCACCAGATGCGGTTGACGGAGCTATATCGCCTGGCTGCCACCGACGGCCGCACGCTCGCCGCCGACGGACACTGGGGTGGCACACCACGATCGGTCGCATTCAACGCCCAACTCTTCCAGGTGGCCGTCGATCCCGGCACCGGTGAGCTGCGCATTTTGCGCAGCGTCCACGCCGCTGACGCAGGCAAGGTCATGAATCCCATGCAATGCCGCGGCCAAGTCGAAGGCGGCGTCGCCCAGGCCCTCGGCGCGACGTTATTCGAGAACGTTCGCATCGATGACCGCGGTGAAGTCACCACGGCGGCCTTCCGCCGGTACCGTCTGCCCGCCTATGCCGACGTCCCCCGGACCGAAGTCACCTTTATGCAAACCAGCGACGCAATCGGCCCCCTCGGCGCCAAATCCATGAGCGAAAGCCCTTTCAACCCGGTCGCTCCCGCCCTCGCCAATGCGCTACGCGATGCCACCGGAATCCGCTTCACCGACCTTCCGCTCACCCGCGACCGGATCTGGCTCGCCCTGCACCACAAGCAAACCCGCACCGGTGACAACGAATCCCCCAACACCACACGGCTGCCGGCACAACGCGACATCGCTCGAGGATGGGCGACGACGAGGACGAGTGAACCATCGAAGAACGGTTGAGTCCGCAGCTGCCCGAAACGGTTGTCCCAGCTGCCATCGGCCAGGTCGTGGCGCAGATCCGTGCAGAAGCGATCTCGCGCGGCGGAATTCACGAAACTCCATGCCGAGCACTGAGCCGGGCCTGGGGATCCAACAGCGCCTCGGGCCGCCCGTGGTAGGCCTGGTGCGCCATCCCGGTCCGGCTCGGGAGGGGAGGAGGTTGTCTTCGGACGGGATGTCGCAGGCGAGGAGCTGGCGTGTGGCATGCACGCCTCGTGAGGACAGTCTATAGAAGTGTACTTATTAGAAGTATACTTCTACCTATGACCGCATTGGTGAAGCCGGACCGGGTGTTCGACCGTGACCGCGAATGGGACGGATTGGTGCGGTTCGCGACGTCGCCGAGTCCGGATGTGCGGTTGGGGATCGTCAGCGGGCGACGGCGGCAGGGCAAGACGTTCTTGCTGGATGCGTTGGCCGACGTAGTCGGGGGGTTCTTCTTCACGGCAACCGATGCGACGGAGGTCGAGTCGCTGGAGGGTTTCGGTGCGGCTGTGGCCGCGTACGCGGGCGGTGGTCGGTATGCGTTCCGGGATTGGGACGAGGCGTTCGAGCGGTTATTCGCGGTGGTGCGGGATGGGCTGGTCGTCATCGATGAGTTTCCATATCTGACCAAGGCCAGTCCGTCGTTGCCGTCGGTGTTGCAGCGTGCGCTCGACCCCCGAGGTTATGTGCGTCGGGCGGGTTCGCGGGTGCTGTTGTGTGGCTCGGCGATGTCGGTGATGGGGCGGTTGCTGGCCGGCAGTGCGCCGTTGCGTGGGCGGGCGAGTTTGGAGTTGATCGTCAAGTCGCTCGGTTATCGGGAGTCGGCGCGGTTCTGGGGGATCGAGGATCCGCGGTTGGCGGTGTTGGTGCATGCGATTGTGGGTGGGACGCCGGCGTATCGGCGTGAGTTCGTCGCGGGTGATGCACCGGAGTCGCTGGAGGATTTCGATTCCTGGGTGTTGCGGACTGTGCTCAATCCGCAGGTGCCGCTGTTCCGCGAGGCGCGGTATCTGTTGGCGGAGGAGACCGAGATCCGGGACGTGGCGCTGTATCACGCTGTGCTGGGCGCGATCGCGGGTGGGCACACGACACGGGGTGGTATCGCGAACACCATCGGCCGCAGCTCCACCGACATCGGGCATCCGTTGTCGGTGCTCGAGGATGCGCAGCTGGTTATCCGGGAGGCGGATCCGTTCAATCGGGGCAAATCGGTGTATCGGGTGGCCGAGCCACTGATCGTGTTCTACGAGGCGATCATGCGGCGGGAGTGGACTCGCTTGGAGCGTGGGAATCCCGAAGCGGCATGGCGTAATTCGCGCGCCACGTTCCTGTCGCAGGTGGTGGGCCCGCATTTCGAGGGAATCTGCCGGGACTGGGCGATGTCGGTGGGGCCTGAGGTGTTCGGCGAGTTGCCCGGGCAGGTGGCGGCCGCGACTGTCAATGATCCACGTGAGAAGCGGCAGATTCAGATCGATGTCGCGGTGCTGGCGCCAGAGGAGACCGGGCAGCCGCGACGCATCCTGTCTCTGGGCGAGGTCAAATGGGATCGCACCATGACCATCGGGCATGTGGACCGCTTGCGACGTGCGCGAGAATTGTTGGCGGCCAAGGGATATAACACCAGCCAAACCATCCTGACCTGCTACAGCGGAGCGGGATTCGATGAGAACCTGCAGGCTGTCGGCATCGGCCTCGGGCAGCGGCCGAAGGAAGCCGACAGCCCCATGCTGGTCGACCTGAACACCGTCTACGCCGAGGTGTAGCAGCGGCGACCGGTTCTGGTGGACCCGAGGGAGCGGCGGGCGGCTCGATGGGGGTAGTCGCAGGAGTGATTCCTCAGCTCGGTACGCCCGAACGATGGTCCGTCGGTTTCCGAGTCTGCGTGGGCCCAGGAATCCGAGTCCGCATCCGGCGGCGCGTTTGCGCAGCGATGAGGCGATCACGGGGTGAGAACGTCGTGGTAGTCACTCGGGCGCACACTGGGCAGGTGTCTCCGGTTGATACTCCACTCACCGTCGCCACTGCTGTCAGTTCATGGCGACTCGATGTCGTCACGCTGACGATCGTCGGTGCGTGCGCCTACGGCTACCTGCGCGGGCATCGGAGGGCGGCCCGCGAGGGTGTGGCGGTGGAGTCGAGTCGGCGAATATTCAGCCTGGCCGCCATGGCGCTGTGGTTCCTCGCGACCGGCAGCTTTGTCGGGGTCTACGCCGACACCTTGTTTTGGGTCCAGGCGTTGCAGGTGGTGTTGTTGCTGTTCGTTGTCCCGTTCGGTCTGGCATCGGGGCGACCGGTCACGGTGGCGCGTGCCGCGCTCGGCGATACCGGCCGAGCTCGCATCGACCGTATCCTGGCGAGCCGGTCCGCGCGGGTGCTGACCCATCCGGCCGTCACGTCGGTGCTCATGCTGGCGACGCCCTGGCTGCTCTATCTGACCGCGTGGTATCCCGCCGTGCTGCAGCACCGAGCAGTCGATCAGATCACCCAGTTGGTACTGGTGGGGGTGGGCTTGCTCTACTTCTACTCGCGACTGCAGGCCGACCCGGTGCCACGCAGGTACCCGCAGATGATTTCCATGGTGATCAGCATCGCCGAGACGTTGGGCGACGGGCTGCTCGGGATCGTGCTCTGGCAGGGCCCGGCGATCGCCGCGCAGTACTACACCGATCTCGGGCGGGTGTGGGGTCCGAGCCGTGCTACCGATCAGATCATCGGCGCTGGCATCCTCTGGGTGCTCGGTGACATCCTCGGTGTGCCATTCCTGTTGGCGGTCATGCGCGCCTTCGCCGTCGACGAACAGGCCGCGGCCAAGGAGGTCGATGCCGTTCTCGATGCCGCTGAAGCGACCGGCCAGGTCACCACCACAGTCGGCGACGAGCCCGGCCTGCCGAAACTGTGGTGGCAGGACGATCCCCAGCTGCGGGATCGGTTCCGCAGGGGCTGAACCTCACGGTTCGACCCGTCGTGCCGTGCGGGGTGTGACGGTGGTGGATGTGCGTTTGCCACGGCCGTCGTGCACGATGTTTCAACCTGGTGAAGTGTATCGGCGGTTTCGCCGCGGCACAGTGATGTGAGGTTTGACGGCGAGATGGATGACGAAACCGAACCGATCCCGGCGGTTCCCCGGTCTGGTGGTCGTCATGCCCGGCACGCGCGCCCGGACATCCCTGCCGACGGGGTTCGCGGGAAATCGCCCCGCGCCGCAGACACCCCGCGTTCGGACCGTGCGGCAGACCGTGGTGAGATCAGCCGGTCACGTACCGAGCGCGAGAGATCGGGCACCCGTGGTTCACCCGCCGGGCAGGCAAACGCGCGAACAGTGACCCGCGGTGCCCAGGCAGTGGGTTCGGGTGGTGTTCGAAGCCCACGTGCGAAGGCGGCTGATATCGCCGAGCGCCCCACCGACGAGCGTGTGCCGGCGGCGCAACCCAACCGCCGCGCCCGCCGCGCCCAGGCCGTGCACCCCCCGTCGTGGCAGGTCCGGGCCGCACGGACCGCCGTCCGCCTAGTGGTAGCCGCCACCGCTCTGGCCGTCGTCTCGGGCACCGGATTCGCCTACTACACCGAGCGCGCCGTCGATGACGGGTTCGCCCGGTCCCAGGCCATCAGTTCCGAAGACGCCGCCGCGCTCGACGGCGATATGAACATCCTGCTCATCGGGCTGGACACGCGCAAAGACCGCAATGGCAACGACCTGCCCAAAGACGTCATGGACCAATTGCACGCCGGTGACGGCAGCGAGGGCGGCTACAACGCCAATTCGCTGATTCTGGTGCATATTCCGAAGGATCTGAAGAAGATCACCGCCTTCTCCATCCCCCGCGACGACTACGTTGCGGTCACCGGGATCCCCGGCTACGACCATGCCAAGATCAAGGAAGCCTACGGCCTGAAGAAGGCGTCGGTCGAGCAGAAGCTGGAGAATCAGGGCGTCAAGGACAAGGTCGAACTGGAACGCCAGGGCCGAGAGGCCGGCCGCGAGTCCATCGTGCAAACGGTGAAGGCACTGACCGGGGTGCCGATCAACCGGTTCGCCGAGGTCTCCCTCGTCGGTTTCTACGACCTGGCCAACATTCTCGGCGGTGTCGATGTGTGTCTCAACCACGCCGTCAACGACGAGTACTACTCCGGCGCGGTGTTTCCGGCCGGACCCCAGCACCTCGATGCCGCCAACGCGCTGTCGTTCGTGCGGCAACGCCACGAGCTCGACAACGGCGACCTCGACCGCACCCACCGCCAGCAGGCGTTCCTCACCTCGGTCGCCAAACAACTCAAAGAGTCCGGCACGCTTACCAATCTCGGCAAAATGCAGCAACTGATCAACGCCGCACAGAACGATGTGGTGCTCTCCCAAGGCTGGAACGTTCTCGACTTCGCGCAGACCATGGGCAAGGCCGGTTCGATTCCGATCGAATTCCAGACCCTGCCGGTGCAGGGATACCAGACCATCGACGGCCAAGAGGTCAATATCGTCGACTCGGCCGCGATCAAGAAGATGGTGCGCGCCGCGTTCGGAGTGCAGGCCGCCACTTCCAGCACCCCCAAGACCACACCCACCAGCACCGTCGACGTCGTCAACGCCGGCGCAGCGACGGGTATGGCCGCCAAAGTATCGACGATGCTGGCCGACAAGGGATTCCAGCAAGGCACCATCGGCAACGCCGCCTACACCGATGGTTCCAGCTCGGTCGTCTACTACGGCACCGGCGCTGACACCGACGCCACCGAGGCCGCGGACCTACTCGGCGGGCTACCAACGGCCGCCGCCAAGAACCTCGATTCCGGCCACATCAAGATCGTGATCGGCGCCGACTTCACCATGCCCGACGAATCGAGTTCCAGCACATCATCATCGACCGCCACCCCGACCGGCACCGGCTCGCTCGCCGCCTCCTCGACCAACACCACCACCGCCACACCCGCCGACGGAGCACCCGACTCCGGCAAACCCGTCACCACCAGCATCGGATCCGACATCCCCTGCGTCGACTGACCGGCCGGGCATGCAAGCCCCGACCCTCGATAGGACAGCGCATAGCCATCACATATCTGGAATCGCTCGTCGGGGCACTGTAAAGGTGAGCGAGCTCTTCCTGGTGTCGAGCTGGGGCACAGCATTCTGCTGCCGGCTTGGATCGCTGGTCGGCGGCATCGGTAGCGCCGCGCCATGGTCGTACTTCCTCGCGATCTCCGGCGAGTCGGGCACTTGCCAGCAGGAAGATTCAGATGTTGACGCCGTGGTCGCGGGCGATGCCCGCCAGCCCGGAGGCATAGCCCTGGCCTATGGCGCGGAACTTCCACTCGTCGCCGTGCCGGTAGAGTTCGCCGAATACCAGCGCGGTCTCGGTGGGGGCATCCTCAGTAAGGTCGAATCGCGCCAGCTCGGTACCGGTGCCGCGGTCTACCACCCGGATATAGGCGTTGCGGACCTGCCCGAACGACTGGCCACGGATGTCGGCCTCGTGAATGGAAACGGGGAAGAAGATGCTCGTGATCGTCGGCGGCGTCGCCGCGAGGTCGACATTGATCACTTCGCCGGTCGGATTGTCGCCGGTGTGCTCGATGCTGCCTTCGGGGGAGCGCCGGTTGTTGTAGAAGACGAAATGCCGATCCGAGAGCACTTTGTGGTCCGCTCCGCATGCCAGCGCGCTGGCGTCGAGGTCGAAATCGGCGCCGGTGGTGGCCCGCACCTCCCAGCCCAGCCCGACCGCCACCTGGGTGAGGTTCGGGGCCTGCTTCGACAGCGATACGGTGCCGCCCTTGGTCGAAGTGGCACCCGCCGTGAATCCTTGCTTCTCCCAACGAAACAACGTCACAGGCCACCCGCTGCGACCAGCCGGCGGCATAAACGACCCGGATAGCGCGGGCCCGAACCCCGGATCCGGTGTGCCGCCACCGCTGTTGCCGCGCGGGAGTTCGAAAATGTCGTCGCGCGCGACTACCCGCCGACCAGCAGCACCTGAAGCGGCGGATCCGGGGACGGTAGGCGAGGGGCCGCGGACGCCAGGCACGTCGGAGGAGTCGTTGTGGTCGAACTGCTCGGCGATGCGGATGATGCGCCGCTGCAATGCGAGCAATTCGACCAAGTCCCGGTTCACCGTCCGGCCTCGAGCTGCGGCGGTGTCCGCCGCCCCGACGGCTTCGGCGTGGGCGTCGAACACCGAGGCGCGTAACCGCGCCGACACGCTCGCGGTAGCCGGCGTCGACCCGGGTTCCCCCTCCGTGATCGTCACACTAGTACACTACCGGGGACCGGGCCGGCATACGAATCTCTCAGGTATGTGTCTGCGCCGCAATCGATCTCGCGCAGTGCTTGCCTCGCTGACGCCATACTGTGCGGTCGCCGAACGCTCGGGCCTGTGCTGCGTACGCGCGGCTCACACCGCGATCGGATGCCTGCGCGCGTGCGCGAAAATCGAAGTACCGCACCGTAGTACGGCTTACACTGGAGGTCATGGACTTTCTGCTATCGGTCGTCGGAATAGGGGGTGCGCTGGTCATCGCCGGCGCAGCCTGGATGGCCTTCCTCGTGCTCCGCGGCCGGAAATAACCCAACCGGCCCCACAACGGCCAGGACGGCTGAGAAAACACACTGCGGCCCAATGGATTCGCTGGGCGACAGACCCGAGCGTCCTGCATCGCGCCGCGTACGAAGTTACGGTGGGTCGCGGAATCGGCCCAGGTGCGGTACGGCTTCACCGGGGTGTTTGGTGTGGAACCCTTTGCCGAGTGCGTGGAGTTTCCAGTCCCCGCCGACCGGATACACCCTTGCGATCGCGGTGAACGGCATCCCACCGGCCATGGTGTATCTGGGCAACACCGATGCTGTCATGCCACCGATATGCCCGCATCCGGCGCTCTGGGACTTATCCTGTGCACGTGACAGGGGAACCTGCGCTCTCGATGCGACCGTTCCGGCGGTGGTGGATGCTGCTGGCCGTCGGTGGTGCGCTGGCGGCCGGCGGGGCCGCCACCCGGCCGTTCAGTTGGCCGGCAACCGTGCTGGTGGTGGTGCCGGGGGTCGTGGTGTCGCTGTTGGCGTTCCGCGTGAGGCCCGAGCGCATTCCACGCACCGCCCGGCTGCGGCGCGGAGTGGCCGTTTGGTCGACGCTGTTTGTCCTTGCGTCGGCGTGGGAAGTGTATGCCTTTGTTCGGCAACCGGATTGGACGCGGGCGAGTCACCAGCATCCGACCTTGTCGACGCTGCTGGATCCGGCACTCGAGCAGTGGCCGCTGCGGTTCGCTGGATGGCTGGTGTGGCTGGGTGCCGGCTGGTGGCTGGTGTCGAGATGAGCGATCGGGTGATCGTCATCGTCGGGTTCGTGCTGGTGTTGGTGGTTACGCTCGGCGTGGTCGTGGTCACGCATGTGCGCCGGGATCTCGTCGCGCCCGTGGGTGAAACGATCGCGTACCTCACGCGCACTCGGGTGGGGCGGATTGCCGCTGCGCTCGTGTGGGCATGGGTCGGCTGGCACTTTCTCGCACGGTAGGCGAGGGGGAGAGATCCGCCGGCAGTACGAGAACACCTACATCTGGCTGACCAGCCGGCGCCGCGGCCACCGGCGGCGAACTCGGCCAGGTATCGGGGTATTGGCCGGCACGGTGGACATTGAGCGCCTACGCTGGTGGATGTCGTTGTAGTCCAAGGCATCACGATGCCTCGACGGAACCGGAGTACCGGGTGGACGCCAGAATTATCGGTACCGTGATGCCGGTTCTTGAAGTTTCTCTCATTCCGGGAGAGGGCCTGGTCGCGGAGGCTGGGCAGCTGTCGTGGATGACCGATTCGATTCGGCTGCATACCTCGTCTCGGCTGTCGAGTTCGGGCGGGCTGTTGGGGGCGGTCAAGCGTGCCGCCGCTGGGGCGGGCTGGTACATGACCGAATACACCGCGTCCAAATATCCGGGTCGGGTCGCGTTTGCGGCGAAACTGCCCGGCCAAATCCTGCCCATTGGGCTGGAGCCCGGTATCGAGTACCTGGTGCATCGGCACGGGTTCTTGTGTGGCACCAGCGATGTGCGCGTCACGTTGAGTTTTCAACGCCGCCTCGGCGCCGGCATCTTCGGCGGTGCCGGATTCACCCTGCAGCGTTTGAGCGGCGCCGGGCAAGCGTGGGCCGAGTTGTCCGGCGAAGTTGTGCAATACACCCTGGCGGCCGGTGAAACGCTGCGGGTGCATCCGGGCCACGTCGGAATGTTCGACGCGACGGTCGGATTCGATATCACCCTGTTGCGCGGCATCCGCAACATTCTCTTCGGCGGCGACGGCCTGTTCCTGGCGGCGCTCACCGGTCCCGGACGCGTCTGGCTGCAATCACTGACCATCAGCAACCTCGCCCACGCCCTGACTCCGTATCTCCCACAGCCCAACCCGAACTGACCCGCTGACCTGCATCAGCTTCGGCCGCGCCGAATCGCTTATCGCCGAGCCGGGATTCGACCGGTGGCCGTATACCGCAACGCCCCGGCCTGGGGAGGCCGGGGCGAGGACTACGGGTGAGTGAGGTCGGTCAGTAGAGGTCTTTGGCGAGTACCGGCCAGGATTGCTTGAGGTCGTCTTGCCAGTAGCCCCAGGTGTGGGTGCCGGTGGCCGGGAGGTCGAATGTGGCGGGAATTCCCAACTCGTTCAAGCGGTTTTGGAGGTTGTGTGAGCAGGCGCTCATCGCGGCCTCGATGATGCCACCCATGACGACGTGGTTGGCCACGCTGATCGGGTTGTATTTGTCGTCGCCCATGATGTACGGGTTGCCGGGGGCGTCGTGCTCGCCGGGCAGACCGCCGCCCGCCGAAACCCAGATGTTCGTTCCGCGCAGTTTGTCGGCGTTCAGAACCGGATCGTTCGCCTTCCAGAGCGGATTGTCGGCGGGTCCCCACATATTGTCCGGGTTACCGCCGCCCCACGTTTCGACGGTGGTCTGCACGAACTTCTGGCCGATCGGATCGCTGGTCTGCGCGCAGCCGCTGTAAGCGCCGACATTCTGGAACAGGCCGGGCTTGGTCATCGCCAGCATCAAGACCGATGTCCCGGCCATCGAGTAACCCGCGATCGAGTTCTTGCCGTTGGTGCCGAGTGCCGCATCGATGATCGGTGGCAGCTCCTCGGTGTAGAAGGTCTGCCATTTGTTGACACCGAGTACCGGATCGGGAGCCCGCCAGTCGGCGAAGTAGCTCCACCGGCCACCGAGCAGTTCGACGACGTTGATGTTCTTGTCGCCGAGGAATTCCTTGACGTCGGTCTTCTGCTCCCATGAGGCGTCACCGTCGACGCCGCCGCCGCCCCCGTTGACCAGATACAGCGTCGGGCGCGGGACCGAGTTGTCCGTGGGCAGATCCACCAGGACCGGGAATGTCCGATCCATTGCCGTGGAGTGCACGTCCAGTTGCAGCTTGCGGTCGCCGCGGGTCGTCACCTTCTCGATGTAGGACCCGTCCGGTGCCTTGGCCGCGCTGTTGATCGGCGCGGCCGAGGCCACTGGGGCCACCAGGCTCACGCCCGTGCCGACGACCGTCGCAGCGGCGGCTGCCACTGCGAGAACTCTGAATCGCATACCGCGTCTCTCCTGAAAATCGCATTCGCGCAACATTCGGACCTCTTGGTAATCCACCAAGCTGGCAAATCGTTACAAAGATAGATCGAATCGCACGCCGGATACAGCCGGAAGCCCCCAGTCTCTGGGAAGCGCTGGGTGGTATGGTCGCCGATCTCCGCCGACCGAAGTCTGTCGAACCCCTGCTGGGGCCGCCCGAGGAACGGCACGCCTCAGGGGACATCAACTGGATTCAACGGGATTTGTTGCGTGAAGTCGCATCTTTTCCGGCACGAGATGATCTTGGCTGTCGTCAACGATGGCTCGAGCGGCATTTCGACGCATGCGGACATTCGCTGGGCCGCGCACCATTTGTGCCGAACTTCACTCCCCGGTATCGACGACATGAGCACGGTGGTGGCAACTCGGCACCGGACAACGACCGGGTACGGCGTTTCGCGCACTACGGGCTTGCGACCGGGGACAGGCAGCTGGCCGGTGGATCGATGAACACACAGATCGCTGGGCCGCGGGTGGGGCGGTAACCGGCGGGGAGGCCACCCGTGGCGACGATCTGGGTGTAGGTGCCGACCGCATCGGTCGGGCGGCGGGTGAGGGTCGGGTCGGTACGCACGTCGACGGTGTAGAGGCCGAATCGTGGTGTGTAGCTGCCCCATTCGTAGTTGTCGGTGAGGCTCCAGTAGTTGTAGCCGATGACGTTCATACCGTCGGCCTTGGCGCGCTGGATCCAGTAAACGGTGTCACGAAGGTGATCGCTGCGGGTGTAACCGTCGCCGCGGGGAATGCCGTTTTCGGTGGCCATGCCATTCTCGACGATGAAGAGCGGTTTGCTCGGAAAACGGCGCGAATAATACTGCAGCGCATAGTAGATGCCCTCGGTGCGCACCGGCAGCTCCCAGATGCGCTGTCCGGGCAGCTCCGGCATCGCCGATCCGATGGCCCGGGTGATGGAACTCAGCAGCGGCTGCACCGGATCGTAGGCGAAGTAGTAATCGACGCCCACGTAGTCGAGCCGGTCCGCGATGCGATCGACGAACTCGCCATTGACCTGAGCCTCCGAGCCGGCCACATAGCCGACGTTGCTGGTCACCTGGGCTTCGGGCTGGACCTGGTGGATGTAGTCGTAGATGGCGTTATGGGCCTGTGCGACCCGATCGAGCATCTCGGCCGCGTTGGCCGCGCCCCTGCTGGTCTCGTGCACGATGTAGGCGACCGGCTCGTTCACGGTGACCCACAGCGGATTTCGGGATGCGTAGCGGTCGACGACCGTGCGCATATTGGCCAGCCAATCCTCGACCATGCCCGGGTTGCGCCAGCCGCCACGATCGGCGGCCCAGCCGGGATATACCCAGTGGTCCAGGGTGATCATCGGTCGCATCCCGGCCTGCACGATCTTTGCGATCACCGCGTCATAGAAACGGAATGCGGCGCCATCCCAGGTGCCCGGTGCGGGCTGCACACGAGCCCATTCGATCCCGATCCGGAACACCCGCACACCCAGCGCGGCCGCCAGGTCGATGTCGGAGGCGTACCGGTCGTAGAAGTCGACCGAATCCTGCAGTGCATCGGCACCGGAGTTCGCGATGTATCGCGTCCAGTTACTGTCGGGCGCATGGCCCTCGGACTGGAATCCCGAGGACGCGACGCCCCAGAGGAAATCCGAGTCCAGCGCCGGTAAGGCGGCTTCCGACCGGATCGGCGGGGCCGCCGAGGAGTGCGTGCACAGCAGCAATGTCGACGCCGCGGCCGCGAGCGCGGCGAGAACGGACCGTTGGAACCGAGATCGCATCAGCTCAGGGTAGCTCGATCGCTGGCGGTGATGGACAGATCAGGAATGTTGGGCGGCAAACTGTTTCGTATACCGTCCCGCTCAGCCCTGCCGTACCATTGCGCGGCAGTCGACCTCGACCGGTGCACCACGGTCAGCATGGACCGCGGTGTACGCCGTTCCTCGCGGCACCGGTCTGCTTTCAGACGTCCAATGGCCGCGATTGCGTGGATACACCTCGGTGTCGGATGCCTGGGCCGCAATATCGAGGTAGTCCGATGACGAATTCAGGACTGTCGCAACATGATCCGTTCATCGGTCCGCGGCCGCATCCGGTAGCGCGCCTGTGGATGTCGTCGAGCTGTTCGCGCCGAGATGGATTGCGTACCAGTCGAACTCATGACGCGCTGCAAGACCGCGGCGTGAATGGCCGGCTGAGCCGGGTTGCCGAAGACCATTGGATTTCGGATTCGGATGCCGATCTGGATAAAGGCGACGTGGTCACCGGCACGCCGACCAGCGGTCACGACATAGCAGCATCATGAGCGAGCAGTGGTCTCCGACGACTACACGAGATTCGCGGCACACCAAAGGATTACGGATGCGAGGGCATCGACTGACCGCAGGGCGAACATCCTGGTTCGGTCATATATTCACCGGTGACGATGCGGTTCGGCGCCCTGATTGTCGTACAGTTCGGTGGAGGGGATCGTTGAACGCGGGTCAAGCGGTGGTTACGGAAGTCGATATGGGGAGGCCCCGAATCGAAACATCACAAGCTCATGACGGGCAGGCCAAGGGCGGACAACACGCCGCCACGGCGCCGGGTTCCCTGATCCTGACGGGGACAGTCGTTGGTGTTGGGTTTCTCTTGTGCGTCTACCACGACCGGGCTCCGTTCGTTGGGAACTCGACCGGTCCGGATCGGCTTGTAGTCCTGGTGATCGGCGGGATTCTGCTGGGTGTTTCCCTGCTGGGGTGGGCGATCAAGACGCTGTATCTGCTCGGTCGAGAGCACCGATGGTCTTGGAAAGTCGCCGCAGTGCCGGTGGTTGTGCTCGCGGGCCTGGTGACCGGGTTGATCTTTCGGCCTGCGAGCTTCGGCTCCGCACGTCCGGAAATGGAAGACGTCGCGGTCGAGATGCTGCGCGAGGATGGGCCGAGTACCCGCCAAGCCCTGAGTCTCGGTGGTCTCGACATCAGTCTGGTTCATCGCGAGTCCGATGGGCGCGTCTATTTCTATGACGCCGACGGGTTCGTGGGTTCCACTGTCCGCGGCTGGGTCTTCTCGCCCGGCGACGAGCCGGCAGGGAGTCGCGCACGACGGTTCGAAAAGCTGTCCGAAGATTGGTATGCGTTCGTCTTCGATATCGAGTGAGACCGCCGGTGGCTCGACTCCGCCGTGCGCGCTCGTGAAACGTCACCGCACAGCGACGATCTGTTCGGCCATCACTCGATAGTCGGCAATGGCGGTGCGGCGTTCAGGGCCGAAAGCGATCAGGAATCGAGAAGCGCTGGTTGCCGGCAGAAAATAGTGTTGTTGCCATGAACATCACCACAGACCAGGCCATCGAATCCGTCATCCTCGAGGTGCCCGACACCGTAGTGGCACAGGCCTTCTACACGGCCGCGTTCGGTCTCGGCGACAAGGTGCGCGTGCGCGCCTCGGAGGCGCCGACGACCGGCTTTCGCGGCTTTATCCTGTCGCTCGTGGTGGCGCAACCGAGTACCGTCG
Organism: Nocardia sp. NPDC049707; assembly: GCF_040674855.1. Lineage (NCBI taxonomy): Bacteria > Bacillati > Actinomycetota > Actinomycetes > Mycobacteriales > Nocardiaceae > Nocardia > Nocardia sp. NPDC049707. The sequence goes on from NZ_JBFANN010000017.1 coordinate 110,940, forward strand.
ACAGCCTCATCGGCACCGCTGTCCAGGCGGGCGCGACGACACTGAAGCCCGCCAAGAAGAGTTTCTGGGGCTATGGCGGCGTCGTCCAGGCTCCGGATGGGGCGATCTGGAAGATCGCGACATCGGCGAAGAAGGACACCGGTCCGGCCACCCGCGAGATCGATGATTTCGTGATCCTGCTCGGGGTCGACAATGTCAAGGCGACCAAGCAGTTCTACGTCGATCGCGGTTTGACCGTCGCGAAGAGCTTCGGCAGCAAGTACGTCGAGTTCGACACTGCGCCGTCCTCGGTGAAGCTCGCGCTCTATGGTCGCCGGGCCGCCGCCAAGGATGCGGGCGTTCCCGCGGAAGGCACCGGATCGCATCGGATCGTCATCGGCGGCAATATCGGGCCCTGCACCGACCTCGACGGGTTCGCGTGGGACGTTCCCTCGGCCTGAGCCGGGTGCGTCTTCACTTGGCGTCCCAGTAGCACTCCACCACCGCTGTCGTGAACGGGAATCGCACCGGTGTCGGTCCGAAGGCGATCCGGCCCGCGTTCTCCGCCGCGGTCGCGATCATTTCGGCGACCATCGAAGCTTCCTCGGTTGGGCAGTGCACGATGACCTCGTCGTGCTGGAAGAAGACCAGTTCGGCGCGGAGCCCGGCGTGCGTCATCGCATGACGCACGCCCGCCAGTAGCAGCAGGGCCCAGTCGGCGGCACTGCCCTGCACCACGAAGTTCCGGGTGAAGCGGCCGCGAGCGCGCGTCGCTGAGGTGGTGCCATACCCGTCCGCCTCGTCGGGCGGTGCGATGGAGGCCGGTGGACAGGTGCGCCCCAGCCACGTGCGCACCAAACGGCCTTCCGCACCGGCGTGCGCAGCGTCGTCGACAAAAGCCACCGCGGCCGGATAACGTCGGCGCAGTTCGGCCATGTGGGCCAGAGCATCGCCGGAGGTCTGGCCGTAAATGGCGCCGAGTAGGGCGATTTTGGCCTGGGCGCGGTCGCCGCCGAAGACACTTTCCGCGAGTGCGGCGTACAGGTCGTCGCCGCGACCGGCCGCCGCCATCAAGCCCGGGTCGCGGGAGACAGCGGCAAGTACTCGCGGTTCCATCTGGTCGGCGTCGGCGACCACCAGACGCCATCCCGGATCCGCGCGTATCGCTTGCCGGATCACCTTGGGAATCTGCAGGGCACCGCCGCCGTTGGTGGTCCAGCGGCCGGAAACCGTGCCGCCGGGCAGGTACTCGGGGCGAAAACGGCCGCCATGCACCCACTGCTCGAGCCAGGACCAGCCATGGGCGGTATACACGCGATACAGCGATTTGTAGGCCAGCAGTGGGGCTACCGCGGGGTGATCGATCCGTTGCAGCTCCCATTTTCGGGTGGAGGACAACGATATCCCGACGCGGGCGAAGGCCCTGATGATGTCGTTGGGCAGGTCCGGCCGGACCCGCACCCCTGCCCCGAAGGCGCGCGACACTTCGTCGGCCAATTCCGCCATCCGGCGCGGCTCCAGCCCGCCAGGAAAGCGTTCACCCAGTAGCTGGTCCAGCAGTTCGCGGTGGACGTCGGCGCGCCAAGGTATCCCGGTTCGGGACATCTCCGCGGCAACCAGCATGCCCGCCGATTCGGCGGCGAGGAGCAGTCGCATTCGGTCCGGATGTTCGGTTTTCGCCGTGCGGGTCAGCTGGCCCGCGTAGACCGCCAGCAGGGCGTCGAACTCGTCCGTGCCGGGTGGCAGTGGTACCGGACCCGATTCGAAGAGCGACGGTTGGGTCTCGGCGGCGCGTGCGGGCGCGTCCTGCGGGACGGTCAGGTTGTGCAGTCGCGCCCACGCTGCCGCCAGCGAGCGGGCCTGGCCCGACTGGCCCTGCTCGTGGCCGATCAGCAGCGCCTCCGCGGCCTGCACGTCGTAGCAGCGCTCGACCTGCACGCCCGCCGCCAGCAACGGTCGGTAGATCTCGGCCGTGGATCGCCACACCCACCGCTCGACCTCGGGGCGGGTGCGCACCGCCTCGGCGAGCGAAGTCTCGCGTAGCACCGGTCCGGCGGGCCGACCGTCCCGATCGAGCGGACACAGACGTGCACCTCCGTCGTCTGTTTCCGCGATCGCCCATCTCACATCCCCGAGTCTTGCAGCGGCATACGACATCCACGTCGAACCCGCGGTGCGTTCCAGGTGGTCCGGGTTGTCGACCAGAATGTCCAGCCGGTCGAACCGGGTGGCGACCTCCTCGGCCGGGGCGTGCGCTCCCTGCGGGTGGACAGGTCGGCGGTGACCGCCACACAGTCGCCGTGCGTGGCCAATTCGTCCGCCGCCGTGGTGATATCCGCGCTCTTGTGGGAGGCGATGGCCACTCGTGCGCCCGCCGTGAGCGGGCCACGCGCGGTCATGCAGCCGCTGCCGCGGGACCTGCCTGTCACCAGTGCGGTCTTTCCCTGGATATCGAACAGTCCTCTGGTCATTCAGTCGAATCAGCGCCCCGACTGTGCCGCCGCTGCGCGGCTGTCGAGCTGTGCCAGTACTAGCGGATGGCGCGGTGCGGTATCCAGGACGATGCTCGATCGGACGTGCAGCTGGTCATCGACATGGAGCAGTTCGCCGGGTGTGAGTGCTCGCCAGTGTGGGTCCTCGTCGGTGCGCTCGCTGGCCACGATGACCGCGGGGAATTCGCGCAGGTGTGCACTGCGCGTTCGGATTCCGGCCCGTCCGGCCTGGTCCAGGTGTCGATTGCCCTGCGAGCCGCCTGCCGCGCGTTCGAGGACGAAGAGATCGTGCGTGTCGGGGTATCGAAGTGCCCACAGGTCCGTAGCCGTGGTGAGCACCAGGTTGAGGGCGTAGACCGGGAGCCGGTCCGCGATCCATCTGACCGCATCGGTGATGCCCGCGGTGACGTCGCCGTCGTGCCGGTCGGTGCGCTGGGTGATCAGGGCGAAGAATCGTTCGGAATCGGTATCGCCATGTACCAGATCGAGGTAGTCACCGAGTTCGGAGTCCAATTCGTCGAGGCCGTGCAGCACACCGTTGTGGGCGAACAGGCGGCCACGTTGTTCGAACGGGTGGGTGTTGCGGGGTTGCAGGCCGCCGGTGGTGGCGTAGCGGATGTGCGCGACGAATGTCATCGATTCGCGTTCGCGCGCCTCCCGGGCGAATTGGACGTCCTCGTACGCGGCGATCGGTTGTTTCTCGACCAGCGGTGCTCCGCTGGCGGTGAAGGTGCCGAGGCCGACGCCGTCGGGTTCGCGTCTACTCTGGATCGACAGACTGTCCGGCGCATCCAGCAACCAGAACGTGGCCCGCACTCGCCGCGGTGCGGCCGATAAACCGAACAAACGACACATGGGACTCCTGCCTGAGCGTTGTCCGCGTGTGATGAGTGTCCTGCGATCGTAGTCCCGGGTCGGCTGATCTCGCCTTCCGGTCCGGAATTCCGGTCCGGCCAGTGGACCAGGGGGTTCAGGGTGCGGTTACTCGATCACCTGGTTTGCTGGCATCGGTCTCGATGCGGGCCACACCACGTGAATAGGTGCCGATCGATTTCATTCCGGCGGGCACCCAGCGCTGCGTCCTGGACCGCGATGATCTCGCCCTGTCCGTTGGCGAGCGTCCGGCCGGTGCTGGATCACCCGAAATCGCGTGCCAGCACAGCCCGAGCGCGCGCATCGGCCAAGAGCAGCCCGGCTTCCCGGCGCAGTCGGCCGAGTTCACGTCGCTGGGTGGAGTCGGCCGTCGTTGCGAGTTCTCGGTCCAGAGAGCCGAGGGCGGATTGCAGCCCGCCTACTGTCTCGACGGTTGCTCCGGTCTCCAGGTTTCTCGCTTCCTTGATGAGCTGGGCCAGTCGACCTTCCAGACTGAGCATTTCGCCTCCCGAGCGCACACAGCTGCCTGTCCGTCGGCCTCGCCGAAGTGGGTTCCGGTCCGAAACCGTTTCTATTGAGCCGTTAAATAACGGTACATCAAACAGTGGAAGACTGGAAGACTGATGTGACGCTGGTGTCGCCCCGAATTCATTGCGCTATTGGACAATAGGGCGGTTGGTGATCACTCCTTCGTTCGATGGGAGCCACGCCGTGCACGATGACCGTCGGTTGATCGAAGACCGTCTCGGGCGGGTCCTGGCAGAGCGGATCATGCCGGCGATCTATCCGGAGTCGGTGCCGCTGCGGGCATCGATCTGGGTCGCGCCGGATGAGCCGGTGCCGGTCGCCGAGGGGTTGGCCGCGCCACGGACACCCATCGAATCCGGTGCCAGGTGGGGCGCGCCGTGGGGGACCAGTTGGCTCACGGTCGAGGGCACGGTGCCTGCCGAGTGGGCGGGTAGAACCGTCGAGGCGATCATCGATCTCGGTTTCGACCGGAATATGACCGGGTTCCAATGTGAGGGTTTGGTTTATCGGTCCGACGGATCGCCGGTGAAGGGTCTGCACCCGCGTAACCAGTGGGTGCGGGTGGCGTCTGCGGCGGTCGGCGGCGAGCAGGTGCGGCTGCACGTGGAGGCGGCTTCGAACCCGATCATCCCCTTCTTTTCGCCGACCGCTCTCGGTGACAGGTCCACCGCTGGCGACGAGCCGCAATACCGGTTGGGCCGAATGGATCTCGCGGTTTTCGACGACGAGGTATGGCAGCTGGTACAGGATTTGGAGGTACTCGGCGAACTCATGCACGAGATGCCGGAGGAATCCGCTCGCCGCTACGACATCGTGCGTGCGATCGAGCGCGCGCTCGACGCCGTCGATCTGCAGAATGTGAACGCAACCGCCGCGGCGGCGCGGGCATGCCTGGTCAATGTGCTGGCCGAACCGGCAGTGCCGTCCGCGCACACGATTTTCGCGGTCGGGCATGCGCACATCGACTCGGCGTGGCTGTGGCCGCTACGCGAGACGGTGCGCAAGGTCGCGCGTACGGCCTCGAATATGACCGCATTGCTGGCCGACGAGCCCGAGTTCGTCTATGCGATGTCCCAAGCCGCGCAGTACGACTTCATCAAGCGGCATCGTCCCGAGGTCTACGAGCGGGTCCGACAGGCGGTGGCGGAAGGGCGGTTCGTGCCCACCGGCGGTATGTGGGTGGAATCGGATACGAATATGCCGGGTTCGGAAGCGATGGCGCGCCAGTTCGTGCACGGTAAGCGGTTCTTTCTCACGGAATTCGGTGTCGAGAACGAAGAGGCGTGGCTGCCCGACACCTTCGGGTTCGCCGCCGGGCTGCCGCAGATCATCAAGGCTGCTGGGTCGAAATGGTTACTGACACAGAAGATTTCGTGGAGTCAGGTCAACACGTTTCCGCACCATACCTTCCTGTGGGAGGGGATCGATGGAACCCGGATCTTCACCCACTTTCCGCCGATCGATACCTACAACTGCTCGATGCACGGGCGTGAGATCGCCCATGCCGCCCGGAATTTCAAGGACAAGGGCCGTGCGTCGATATCACTCGCGCCGACCGGCTGGGGCGACGGTGGTGGTGGCACGACGCGGGAAATGATCGCGAAGGCGGCCAGGATGGCCGACCTCGAGGGTTCGCCGAAAGTGTTGTGGGACTCTCCATCCAGCTTCTTCGCCAGGGCGGAGGCCGAATACGAGAACCCGCCGGTGTGGGTGGGGGAGCTGTATCTGGAGTTGCACCGTGGCACGTTGACAAGTCAGGCGAAGACCAAGCAGGGCAACCGGCGTAGTGAGAACCTGCTGCGTGAGGCCGAGCTGTGGGCCGCGACCGCGGCGGTGCGGAAGAACCTCGAGTACCCGTACGCGGCATTGGACCGGATCTGGAAGACGGTGCTGCTGAACCAGTTTCACGACATTCTGCCCGGCTCGTCGATCGCATGGGTGCACCGGGAGGCGGAGCAGACGTATGCGGCGGTGGCCGCGGAATTGACGGCAATCATCGAGCGGACGCAATGGGTGCTCGGCGGTGAGCGGGTGGGGCCGAATATGTTCAACTCGACGCCGCACACCTGGCGATCGGTTCCGGCCGGTGCGGCGGCCGGGATGGATTCGGTTGGTTCGTGCTCGGTGAGCGAGCGCACGGGTGGCGGATTCGTTCTCGACAACGGTCTGCTTCGGGTCGAAGTGGACGCGCGCGGCCTCGTCGTCTCGCTGTTCGACCTCGTGCATCGGCGCGAGACGCTGCCACCGGGTTCGGCCGCGAATCTGTTGCAGCTGCACCCGGATCTCCCGAATTCTTGGGATGCGTGGGATATCGATCTCTTCTACCGAAACCGGGTCACCGACCTGATCGAAGCGGAATTCGTTGCCGCAGACACAGATTCGAAGGAGGCGGCTGTGGTGCGAGTCGGCCGCTCGTTCGGGTCTTCCAAGGTCGAGCAGACCCTGACATTGCGGGCGGGCGCACGTGGTCTGGAGATCGACACCACCGTCGACTGGTACGAGACCGAGAAGTTCCTCAAACTTGCCTTCCCCCTGGATATCCACGCCGATCGCTATGCATCCGAAACCCAGTTCGGGCACGTCTTCCGGCCGACGCACACCAACACCAGTTGGGAGTACGCGAAGTTCGAAGCCTGCAATCATCGGTTCGTCCACTTCGCCGAGCCCGGCTGGGGTGTGGCGCTGGTCAACGACTCGACCTATGGTCACGACGTCACCCGCACCGTTCGAGCCGATGGCGGTACGACGACGACGCTGCGGTTCTCGCTCCTGCGGGCACCGCGATTTCCGGATCCGGAGACCGACCACGGCACACATCACTTCCGGCACGCATTGGTCCCCGGCGCGTCGATCGGGGATGCGGTGTGCGCGGGCTATCGCATCAACCTCAGCACCCGGCGTCCAGGTGTCGCCGAACCTGTTGAGCCTCTGTTCATTATCGACAATGACGCTGTGGTGGCCAGTGCCGTCAAACTCGCAGACGACGGCAGCGGCGATGTCGTGCTCCGTGTCTACGAGGCCCACGGTGGCCGAGCCTCGGCGTCGGTGACCCCGGGCTTTGGCTTCGCCGGATTCCAGATCTGCGATCTGCTGGAACGACCGGTACGAGACGACACCTCGGCTGCGCCGGAGGACACGGGAGTTCGCGTGCAGCTACGGCCTTTCCAACTAGTCACACTTCGCTTCGCCACCGAATCGACGGCACTCGAATAGATCTCGCGCCTGCACTCCGGTCACCGTCCCACTCGAGGACACCGCCCCCTACCGCATCGGCCACAGCTATGCGACCGACCGGCTCAGCGATGCCGTGGCACACCGGTGGCAGCTCGCCTTCGCCACGGTTATCATCTGACCAGCGTGCGGGGCTGCTATCCGGGATCGGGGTGCGGTGGGGTGAGTGCTCGCGCTCACAGACTTGACGTTCGAATGGTGGAGTTTTCGATGACGATGCCGTCCTCGGCGCGTAGCGGTGGACCTTTCGCTTCTCCGAGCGATACGGATGGGCCGCGGGTGGCGTTGTACACGCCGGAGTTCGCGGCGGATCCGCATCGAGCCTATCGGGATATGCGGGAGCAATACGGCGCATTGGTGCCGGTGGATCTGGCGCCGGGAGTGCCCGCCACATTGGTGGTCGGCTATTACACGGCTTTGCGGATCTTCAATGATCCGGATCGTTTTCCGGCCGATCCACGCACCTGGCAGCAGAGTGTGCCTGCCGACTGCCCGGTGCTGCCGATGATGCAGTGGCGGCCGAATGCCTTGCGCAGTGCCGGTGAGGCGCATGCCAGGTATCGGCAGACCAATGTCGCGGGCCTGGAGCAGGTCGATCAATACGACCTACACAATACTGTGGCCGAACTCGCTGTCCCGCTGATCAATTCGTTCTGCTCCGAGGGTTCGGCGGATCTGGTGCGCCAGTACGCGTTTCCGCTCGCCTTTGCCGTGCTGAACGCCATGCTCGGATGTCCGGCCGATATCGCGCAGCAGGCCGCGACCGGCCTGGCCGCGATCTTCGAGGGCGTCGATTCCGAGAACGGCAACCGGTTGCTCGCCGGGGCGATGCTGGAATTGACCCGGCTCAAGCGCGCCGAGCCCGGCGATGACATCGCCACCCGGATGCTGCGGCACCCGGCGGCGCTGAGCGAAACCGAGATGGTGCACCAGCTGGGCACGCTGTACGGCGCGGGCATCGAACCGCAGCAGAATCTGATCATCAACACCCTGCTGCTGATCCTCACCGACGAGCGGTTCGGCGGCAGCGTACTCGGTGGGAGCCTGTCGACCAGGGACGCGCTCGACGAGGTGTTGTTCAACAATCCGCCGATGGCGAACTTCTGCCTCACATTTCCGCGCCTGCCGGTCCTGATCGACGGTGTCTGGCTACCCGCCCACCAGCCGGTCGTCATCAGCATCGCCGCCTGCAATACCGATCCCGCGATCATCGCCAATCAATACGCGGGCAATCGCTCCCATCTGGCCTGGGGCGCCGGACCACACGTCTGCCCGGCGAATTCGATGGCCTATCTGATCGCGCAGGAAGCCATCGACCAACTACTCGACGCACTGCCGGAAACCCGCCTCGCCGTGCCGCCCGGTGAGCTGATCTGGCGGCCGGGACCGTTCCACCGGGCACTCACCGCACTTCCGATCACCTTCCCGAAATCCCCGCCACTGTTGTCCGGAATGTGAAGTCCAGCCGCAGTTCACGCAGGTTGTGGTAGGGCCGCCGTGAGGGACGGTGATGAGTCGCCTGACAGCGAGGCTCCCGCCCAATGCACCCGCTTCGTACCGCGGCCCATGCAGCCGCGCTGACCAGTGCAAGTCGCTGTCCGAGTGATCTGGATCTGCGTCGAGTTCGGAATCAGCACGGTTGCAGTGAATTTCGAGTTCGACGCCGATCCGGCCGAGCATATTCCATCTCAGCCTCATCGGTGTCTATACCGGAGCGCATTCCAATTGAGGCGGGTCCGTAATACCGGGCGCGCGCGTTCTCGCAAGCTTCTCGATTCGGGTAGGGGCCGGGATCGAAACCTTGTGCCGACCCGGACGCGATATTCCGATGATCGGACGCACGCTCGACGATGCCGAGCCTTCTGGCCACGGCTTCGAAGGAATGCGCCGCAACCCGGCGTAGTCCAAGAACTTCCGCACCTGCGCCCGCACGCCGGTCCGGGCCGACCCACTTACTCCATTCGTTCTGCTCGAATTCGAAAATCCGGACCGAGTTGTTCGGCATTCCTCACGCCGATGCCTCCGCCTTCCTCTTGGCTGCCTGTTCGCTGTCAGTGCCTCATCACCGTTCGACGCGTGTGCTTGGTCGGAGCATCCCCGCGTCGATCAAGGTCCAGACGGCTTCATGCTTTGCGCCGCATGAGTCGGCGTCGCAGTCGATGCGCGCACGGAATACGCGGCGCGCTTCATCGACGCTGTACGGATGGTTCGGTGCACGGTGGCAACGGTCGCGAGCGATGCGAGCGAGTATTTCCGTACTGGGACGTTCACCATCGACATGCACCGGGCGGTCGACAAGATACGGCAGTACGTAGAAGACCACGATGCCCAACGTCACAACCCCTGCGACTGTGGCGCATACGAGTCCAGTCGTCGACATGGCTATTCGACCTCCGTGTCGTCGATCGAGATCGGCTCGTCGGTGATCACGGCGTGCTCGTCGAACGGGTGGCGGTCATCCAATGCGAATGTGAAGGTGAACGGCTGTCCGACGTACCGTGATTGTCGACAGGTGCCCATGATCCGTCGTCGTGCTGCAACCAGCCCGCCGGGCGGTCGGTTCTGGCGTTGGTGTTGCGCAGCGCGAGAACGATTGCGTGGCTTGCGCACTCGATATCGGCGGTGCAGTAGCGGCATATGCCGGTGTCCGGCTCGGCGTCCTCATAGGTGCAGCGGGGGCAGAGCTTCGCTTTCGGCTCACTGAGCGCCATGACGCGCTCGGGTCGTTCACCGATGCCGGAGGACTCAACACCCCGGCTCTGGGATGATTCTTCGGGTTCGGCCTGGTTGACCCACCGATTGCCCGCAACCACGAACAGCTCGATCACTTCGGCGCTGGGCGGTTGCCACCACGCTCGGACCTCGGGCCGTGGTGGGCCGACGAACGGAACTCGTTGCGGAAGGTCGCTCGTAGTCACGGTCTGAGTGAGCGTCTGAGAACTCTGGTTTCGGGTGCGTGACGCTCGAGATTTGAGCGAACTCCTGGTAGAGCAGTGATTGCTGAGGTCAATTGCTGTAC
>NZ_JBFANN010000018.1:0-119089 GCF_040674855.1 Nocardia sp. NPDC049707
CGCAGCATGCATGTATGTGCTGATCCATCGATCGTGGATACGCTTGATGGGCAGCGGGGCGAGCGAGAGGTGCCGCTCCCGCCCGACGCGTCGTCCCGTCACCAGCTCCGCTCGTTCGAGGACTCGCAGGTGCTGGAGCACCGTGGTGCGGTCCAGTTCGGACATGAGATCACACAACTCTCCCGTCGTCCGGGGGGAATCCTTCAGTACATCGAGCATCCGCCGCCGGACCGGCGAGGCAAGGGCCTTGAACACTCGATCGTCGTCATCGAAACCCTTGTCACCAGATCCGGACATGTTGTAAGAATACAACATGTCTACTTCGGATCCTCTCGCCGAGCTGTCGTTCACAGTGTCGGGGCGCATCGCGCGTCCTTGCGCACAGGTCTATGAGGCCGTCGCCGACCCTGCGCAACTCTCGCGGTACTTCGCCACCGGGGGCGCCCGCGGGCGTCTCGCACCGGGCGTGGAGGTGACATGGGCGTTCTCGGATTTTCCCGGAACAACCGCCGTCACAGTCCTCGAAGCGGATCCGCCGACCCGGCTCATCATCGAATGGGAAGGTGAGGCCGCCACCGATCGGGCCGGTACCACCAGAGTCGTGTTCGAATTCGAATCGATCGATGCCGACGCGCGGACCCTCGTGACGATCACCGAAACCTCATGGCAGGCCACACCCGCAGGTGCTCGTGCCGCGTTCGGCAACTGCGAAGGCTGGACCGGGATGCTGACTGCGCTGAAAGCCTGGGTCGAGCACGGGATCAATCTGCGTGAAGGGTTCTACCGATGAGCGGCGGCCGACGACAGCTCGATCCACCCACGTACCCCCCGGTGGTGGATCGTGACACGTGGGAGGATGCGCGAAGTGTGCTGTTGCAGCAGGAGAAGGCGCTCACGCGAATGAAGGATGCCGTCAGCGCGGCACGCCGCCGGATGCCGATGGTAGAGGTCAGCGGGGACTATCTGTTCGCCGACACCAACCGTCGCTATACGCTGCGTGACCTGTTCGAAGGACGGCCGCAACTGATCGTGCAACACTTCATGTTCGCTCCCGACTGGGAACAGGGATGTGACGGATGCTCCATGATGGCCGAACACATCGGACCGTTGAGCCACCTGCACGCCCGGCGTACTTCCTTCGTCCTCACCTCACGGGCACCGGTGGCGAAATTGCACGCTTTCCGGGACCGCATGGGGTGGAGCCTGCCCTGGTACTCGACCGTCGGAGAAGCATTCAATATCGATTTCGGTGCGACCGTCGACGGTCAAGAGCGCCAAGCCATCAGCGTATTCCTCCAGCGCGACGGACGTATCTTCCACACCTGGTCGACACATGCTCGTGGCGAGGAGCCGTTCATGGCTGTCTTCGACCTCCTCGATCTCACCCCCCTGGGACGTCAGGAGACCTGGGAGAATTCACCACCGGGCTATCCCCAGGAGCAAACCTATTCCTGGATGCGCCTCAGCGACAGCTACACCAGCCCTGCACACCCCTGCGACCACCACTGACCTGCCCCGCCTCTGGAATGCCCCTGCCAACTGATCGAGGTCCTGCTGCTGCACCGGCACCTTCCCGAAGATGCACGTCAGCGGGCCACTAGCAGCCGTCACAATCGCGGTCGGGAACCCGCGCACCTGAGTTCTCGGATGCACCACTGAGCCGGAGTAGCTGTGAGGTAATCGACCTGGTCTCTCCGTCCTGGCAGTCTTCTCACAGATAGACCTCATCGACCGGGAGGACCAGCCGTGCGCTTTGCTGATTTGGTGGGAACGTGGACCCTGCACCGGATCGAGATCACCAGAACCACGGGGGTTCGAATCCTTGACCAGCCCAACGTATCCGGAATGCTGCGCTACACCGCAGATGGTCAGGTATGGGTAATTCTGCAGGTTCCCGACCAACAACCGGACGGCCTGCTCTCGGGCGCCTACACCGGAACCGTCACCGTCGACGCAGACACCGTGATCCATCACGTCGGAGTCGGCACCACACCATTCGACGCGGGTAGCGTTCTTGTCCGCAACGTCGATCTCTCGGCCGATCGCACAGAGCTCGCGCTCAGCGCACCCGCTGGTACCGACGTCACAGCCCGGTTGCACTGGCAGCGGACAGCGTGATCGGAATACCGAAGATGAGTGGCACGATTCAGGGCCGTGTTCGAGCTGTTCCACTTCCGTGAAATGGAAGGGCCGACTACAGGGTGTACCCGGTCGTCGCCGCCGATCGGGCCGTCGCAGGTGTGTTGCTGGCCCGTGACGAACGAGATGCTGCCCGCGCTGAACGCAACTTCAGACTGCGCTGACCCAGTGTGCTGCGATTGCGGTGCGCCCGTCGACGTTGCTGATGATGGAGGCGTTATTGGCCGGATCGCCGATGGCCTTCGCGTAGAGGCTCACGACGTCGCCTGCGTTGAAGGCGGCCAGGACCGTCTGGCCAGCGGTGGCCTGGCTCGTCAGATTCGCGGCGCCAGCGTCACCGGCCAGTGCTTGAGTGCCGTCGATGGGGCTCTGCCCCTTGTACAGGACTGTGCTGGCCCACTCAGCTGTGTTCGCGGCGCCCAAATTGATCACCGAACGAGCATGGTAGGAGATCTCCCACACACCGGCAAAGGGGATCGTGATCGTTAGGCCCGACGGGTGGATCTGCGTATAGGTAGCGGTGAGGGCTTGGTTGATGTCGAGCGGGATGGTCTGGACCCACATCTTGGAAGGTCCCTGCTGGGGAGTTGTCATACTCGAATTATAGCTGCCATGCATGACCGGAGTGATGGAATCGATCAGTTGAATTCCCTGCACCCCAAACCCTTTCGCTATGCGGTGCGCTAAACCACTGCGGCATGCGAGGTCTCGGCAACATCACCATCCACGCCGCCGCATCAGGGTCATTCGCTCCGGAACCCGGTTTGGGATACGCGACCTCACCAGTCCGGAATCCCAACAAGTTTCGAGACTCGGCGACCTGGGATTCCATGGACGGCAAGCACTTCCCCAACCCCTGTCTTCCGGGTAGGGCGAAATTCAGGGGGTTACCGGATAGGCATGGGTGCGCCTCTTCTCTAGCGTCATATCCGTCATATCGAAATGACCTTGGTCGTGTGCTGGAGAGAGGTAGCAGCGTGGGTACGAGCATATTTCGGCGTCGCGGCTGGTACGCCATCGTCGCCGCCGCACTGTTGGCCGCAGCGGGCTGCGGCGATAGCACGGTGAAACCGAGCACGGCCGCACCGTTGCCCGCGCAGGTCTCCGATGCACTGACCGACCTGGTCCGGTCCGGTCTGCCCGGCGCGCAGGCCGTCATCAGCGGACCGGACGGAGAGCACACTGTCACCGCGGGCGCCGGCGACCTCACCACCGCAGCGCCCTACGCCGAGCACGCCCATATTCGAATCGGCAGCATCACCAAGACCTTCGTCGCCACGGTCGTCCTGCAACTCGTCGCGGAGGGCGCCGTCGATCTCGACGCTCCGATCGAGCGGTACCTGCCGGGTGTGGTGCAGGGCAACGGCAATGACGGCAACCGGATCACCGTGCACCAACTGCTCCAGCACACCAGCGGCCTCGCCGACTTCGCCCCGGAAGTCGGCGAGCCGAAGCTGCCCCAGCAACTCGATCAGACGACGGACGGCAAGGCCTACCGCGATTTCACACCGGTCGACCTGGTTCGCATCGCGATGAGCATCCCGCCGCAATTCGAGCCGGGAGCGCAATTCCGGTACACCAACACCAATTACGTGCTGTTGGGCATGCTGATCGAACACATCACCGGCCGGTCGCTCGCCGCCGAGATCAGCAGCCGCATCCTCGAGCCCCTCGCACTGCACGACACCTACATCCCGTTGGCCGGTGACACCGGCCTGCGCGATCCACACCCGCACGGCTACCGCAATGTCGACGGCAAGTGGGTCGATGCCACCGACATGGAGGCGGCATGGGCAGGCGCTGCCGGCGCGATCATCTCCACCGGCGCCGACGTGAACCGGTTCTTCACCGCACTGGTGACCGGAAAACTGCTCCCGGCACCACAACTCGCGCAGATGGAACAAACCATGCCGATGTCGTCCGTCACCGGGATGGACTACGGACTCGGCCTGATCCGATTCCAGCTGCCCTGTGGGAACGAAACGAAACAGGTATGGGGGCACTCCGGCGGCATTCCCGGCTTCGCCACCCTGTCGATCGCCACGTCCAAGGGAACCGCGGCAACCATCAGCGTCAACACCGAACAGACCAACGATCAGTTCTCCACCGCACTCATCACTATCATCTGCGCAGTCGCCTGACTCGACACGACCCGATCACCACCCGCCGTGACCACGCTGGATGGTCACCGAATCAATTGGGAGACAACGGCCCTTCGGCCGGTAATCACACGCGTCGCGGTCAGTGGTGTCCGTGGTCGATGGCGGAGTCTCTGGGTGAGAGGTCGAATCGTTCGGCGAATTCCGACATCTGGTCGTATTGCTGCGCGGGGTCGGCACCGGCGAAGCCGACGACGATCCGGTCCACACCGTGCTCAGCAAGTTCCTCGACGCGTTCGGGGGACACGTCGGCTGATCCCCAGCGGGTGTACTCGATTTCGGCAGGATCGCGTCCTGCGTCGGTGGCGGTCTTGCGAGCCAGTTCGATCTGCCGGTCACGTTCGTGTTCGGTCAGCATGCCGCCGGCGAAATAGCCGTTACCGCGTCGTCCGGCGCGCTGGGCTGCCGCCGCGCTGGAGCCCCCGATATGGATGGGTAGCGCGGTTGTTTCGTGCGGTTGTGGATAGCTACACAGGTTGTCGAAGGCGAAGAACTCGCCGTGGTGGCTGACGCCGTCGGGGCCGCCTGCCCACAGCAGGCGCAGCACATCGATGGCCTCGTCCGCGCGGCGGCCACGGCTGCGGAAATCGACGCCCATCGCGCGGGCTTCCCCGGGCAGGGCGCCGAGGCCGACGGTGAGCAGCCGCATCCTGCCTCGGGACAGCACGTCGACGGTGGCCAACCGCTTGGCCAGCACCACCGGATGCCGGTACGGCAGCAGCAGCACACCGGTACCGAGCAGAATCCGCTGTGTGGCCGCGGCGACGAAGCTCAGGCAATCCAACGGATCGAAATACGGCAACGTCGGCGGCAGCTCGCCCACACCGTAGTCGGCGCCGGGATACAGCGCGATATGGTCCTGGACGTACAGCGCCTCGAACCCGAGGTTTTCCGCGTGCTGGGCGAATGCTACGAGGCGATCGGGATCGGTGCCGTTGAACGCCGTGCTGTAGCTGGTCGCGAACCGCATTACGAGATTCCTTCCTGGTACGTGTGGGAAGCCGGTTGTCGCCGTGCGGGCTCGACCGTAGACAAGAGTGCTAGGGGGAGAATTCGCATTTCGGGGGCGGGCCGGCCACGGCGCTGATCTGCGCGCTCAGCTGTCGCCGCGTGGTGGAGAGCCTGTCGATCGCGTCGTCGATCTCGGCGAGCTTGCGCCGCATGGACTCCACCGATTCCGGGCATTCGTCGCCGGACCGATGGCCGGTGCGTAGGCAGGTGACGAACGGGCGAGCATCGACCAGGTCGAAACCCAACTCCAGCAAGGCCCGGATTTTCTGCACGATCTCGAGTTCGTGCTCGTCGTAGACGCGGTAACCGTTGGCCGACCGCTCGGGCTGCACGAGTCCGTGCTGCTCGTAGTAGCGCACGGTGCGTGCACTCGTGCCGGCGCGCTCGGCCAGCTCTCCGATCAGCATGTGATCTCCTCTCGAGACTGCTGCGGCAACGGTAAACCTTGTCATCGACGTCAAGGCAATACCGCAAACCCGCACCCACCCCCACTCGGCTCTGTCCGAACCCACGCCCCCGGGTGGACAACTCACGGCGTCCACGTTCGGCATGAGTGCATGTCGAGTTGGGAAGGCTGCGCACTCGAGTCGACTGAAGCTAGCTCGGGAGCTCGGCATTGCGGGCCCCGCAGGCCGGTGAAGACAAGTCACATGAGTACTGCTCCCTGCCAAAGCCGCTGATCTCCACGTGCATCGCCCGAAGTTCGCGTATCGCGGCCGGAAGATCGCCGTCCTCGGGATAGGCGATGGCGTCCTCCCAGTGAAGATAGATCTGGTCCGACCGGGTCCAGGCCAGCAGGTCGACGATCCGCGTGAACGCCGACGGAGCGAAAGGCGGCACCAGATCCTCGTAATCGCCCTCGAGGTATGCCGTGGTACGCAGCTTCCGCCCTGCCAGCAGTTGCAGCCAGGCCGCCGCCGCATAGGCCGACTGCGACACGATGTGCCGCTCCGGGTCCTGGTTCTCGCTATAGCACAACCCCACCTCGGTCAACTGCTCGTGAACCGCGTCGACGTCGACCGGCTCTCCGGCGGCAGCCTTGCGCAGGTCACGCACCGCATCCGGAGTCGACAGAACGGGGTCGTCGCTCAGTTCCTCGTCTTCTCTCTCGACGCGGTCGAGCAAAGGTGCCATCAGGCCGTACAGGCAGGTCAACCGTGCTCGAGGGGCCAGCCTGTCGGCGAACTCGTCAATGATCACCAGCAATTCGTCGTACGTCGTCCCCGTCATGCACGCATGGGTACCACGCGGCACTGACATCCGGCGCATGGCCTGGCTTGATGCTCTACAACAACAACGGCCTCAGCCCTGCCCACTGGCGCTCGTCATCACCGCGCACCACACCGCGTGATCATTCACTCCAGAGATCGACTTTCGATACACGCCCTAGCTTGACTTTTACCTTTGCGGCGTGGTCGCGGCCCCAGCGGGTTTGGATGCTTTCGTGTCGGTCGAACCGGCACCGGCCTGGACACGCGGGCAGGCGACAGCATAGGTAGGTGCTGAGAAATACGTATTTTCCACGATGTGAGCGATGTACCTGGCTGATGAGGATCGGAATTGTCGGCGACAGATGTGTCAGACCTCCCGGAAGGAGCGCTCAATGGCAAGCCGATACCAGGTCGAGGGAGCACGACCCCTGCGGTGCACAACGGGGTGCAGCCGAGTCGAGCAACGATGCTCGGTGGGATCGCGGTTCCCCTGACCGACGGTTGTCGGCATGTTTACCTCGAATCGACTTCACGCTCGGATAATTCAATAGGCAGTACTGCATCGGCCGAACTCGACTGCATGTCGAGTCGACGGCACACAAGGTGCGCGGATGCCGCCCTGTGATGACGGATCCACAGATCCACACACCCCCTGTCCAGCTGCTGGTGGTAAACCTCCCGCGGCCGACCGGAAAACCCGGATTCTCCAATGACTGCTCTATTACCTCTTGCCTACGGGTACGTGCGCGACGAACTTCTGCGTGACTGCGACCGGAATTCCAGCGACGACAGACTGCGGGCCGCCGCCCGGTCACTCGGGTACGCGCTCGGCGGCGTCTTCCACGAGCCGGCGTCCGAGACAGCGACACTGCCCCCGGCGTTCGTCGATCTCGTCCAGGAATGCCGGCGAGCCGAAGCACACACCGTGCTGACGCTGCCCGGACACCTGTCGGGCATGTCTGTGTGCCGGATGGTCCTGCTCGCGATCCTCGACGTGCGAGCCGATGCCGCCATACACAGGCGATCATCGGCGAAGTTACGGCACACATGCCCTTCGGAGGTCGGCAGCATCGGCGAATGCGCGGTCGAACGAGGCGAGGAACGGGTGTTCGCCGGCGTTCTCGCCGGTCTTGATGGTCAGCTTCTCGACGATGTCGCGCATCGGGGTGCCCTTGTCCGCGAGCGTGCGGGCGAAGAGCAGCATGCCGTCGTCGATATCTTCGGCTGGCCGCCGTGATTGCCCTTCGCGGCGGCTTGCTGTCCTTCGAGGGTCTTTTCGCGGATGTAGTTGCGGTCGAGTTCGGCGCCGACGGCGAGCAACGCGAACAGGATCGAGCCGGTGCCGTTGCGCGAATCGTGACCTGCGGTTCTCCGTCCGGATGTGCGGATTCGCATAACTCGCGCAACTGACCATTTACGCGGGGTTGTCGGGGTTCTCGCCGGTGTCGGTGATTGTTGCCCACCGGTGTGCGAGGAGTCGGCATGCCTGCACGAGTTCGGGTGGGTGCAGGTCGGTGAGTTCGGTGTCGAAGGTGGCGAGGATGCCGGCGATGCCGGCCCAAGACCAGGCGCCAAGGGTGAGCCGACAGTGGTCGGTGTCGAGGTGTTCGACGACTGAGCCACCTGGTGCCCAGCGGGCCACGACATGCGTGGGCAGATTGAGCCGGGCGGTGCCGGTGTATTGCCAGGCGGCGGGCGTATCGCCGCGGTCGTAGGTTCTCATCACGAAGTGGGCGAGGTCGTCGCTGGGGAGCGCGCGGGCGGTGAACGGCTGCGTGGTGGGGCGGGGGTGCAGTCGGTCCACGCGATGCACGCGCCATTGGTGGTCGGTGAGGTCGTAGGCGACCAGGTACCACCGACCGGCCCAGACGACCAGGTGATAAGGCTCGATGCGGCGAGCGGGTAGGAAGTCGGGGTCGCCGGGTTCCGGGCGGGTGCCATCGGGACGCAGTGTCTCGATGACGAGCAGGTGGCGGTGGCGTACCGCGGATCCGACCACGGTGAGCGCGGCCGGGTCGACGGGGGGTGAGGGGAATTCCCAATAGTTCTGCAGCCGAGTCAGGCGCAGGGATTCCATGGACGCCCGCAGCGCCGTGGGCATGACCTGTTGCAGCGTGGCCAACGCCCGCGCCGCGTCGTCTCCGAGGCCGAACATCGTGCTCGGCGCGGTCTGTAGGGCGACCGCGACCGCAAGGGCCTGATCGTGGTCGAACAGCAGTGGCGGCAAGGTGTGCCCGTCGCCGAGCTGGTAGCCGCCGTCGGGGCCATGGACGGTGATGATCGGGTAGTCGAGCTGGCGCAGGGTTTCGATGTCGCGGCGGACGGTGCGTTCGCTGGCCCCGAGCCGGGTGGCGAGCTCGCGCAGCGGCCACCGCCGGTCCGAGCCGAGCAGGGACAGCAACCGCAACGCCCGGTGTGAGGTTTTCGCCATGTTCCATCGTGACACGGGTAGTGGCCATTCGGTGTCCACTACCTGTGTCAGTGTGGGCCCCTGTCAGACGAACAAGTGGCGAAAGGACAGTCGGATATGCGTGTCATCGTGGTCGGTGGTGGGATCGGCGGGCTCGCGCTCGGGGCGGGCCTGCGTCGCCGAGGGTTCGAGGTGGCGGTATTCGACCGTGACACCGATGTGGCCGCCACCGGCGGCTACCACATCACCCTCGACGACCGGGCGCAGTCGGCGCTGGCCGAACTGGTGGAACCGCAGATCATGCGGCGGTTGCTGGCGTCGGGTTCGGCGCTGCGGCTGCGCGAGCGTGACGCGTTCTGGGATCGCCGCGGCCGGCTGCTCGGCCACGGACCGGACCTCAGCGAAGATTCCAGTGTCGATGTCGATCGGATCACCCTGCGCATGCTGCTGGCCGAAGCTGTCGGTGACCGCCTGCACCTGGGCTGCCGCGTGTCCGGCGTGGGACACGATGACGACGGCACACCTCAGGTGATGTTTACCGACCGGGCGCCGGCCTCGGCAGACCTGGTCGTCGGCGCGGACGGCGCCCATTCAGTGGTCGCCCGTCACCTGGCGGGAGGCCAGACCAACAGCCCGGCGGGCATCATCGGGTTCTCCGGCCGCACCCTGCTGCACGACCTCAGCCCCCATGAGCAGCGCCGGCTCAGGCCACGCTCGGGGCTGGCGGTCGGCCCGCGCGGAGCGGCGCTCTACGTCGGGTTCCTCGACCCGGTCGGCAACGCCGCGCTCGACGCTCCCGAGCTGCGGATGTCCGTGACCACCGGACCTACCTACATCTGGGGCGCCATGTTCCCCGAATCCGCCGCCACCGATTCCCTGCGCGACCTGCGTGACGTCGAGTTGCAGACCGCATTACTCGGCCAGTTCCATGAGCGAGGCTGGGCTGAGCACACACTCGAGGTCATTTCCCAGGCTGATCCGCACAGCGTGGCCGGGTTCCGTTTCAACGCCGCCTCTACCCGCGCGGCCGATCTCGCGCCCTGGCCCGCGGGCCGCATCACCGCGCTCGGCGACGCTGTGCATGCCACACCGCCCACTGCCGGAATGGGAGCCGGCGCGGCCATCCGTGACGCCGCCAGCCTGCTCAACCACCTCACCGAGTCCGCCACCGGCAACACCACCCTCATCGACGCCATCAACCAGTTCGAGACCGGCATGCGCCAACGCGGCAGTGAAGCCCTTACCCTCGCGATGAGGACCGTCCGATGGATTCTGGCCACCGACACCACACTTGGCGCCGCGGCCACCGCGGTGTGCACCCCGATCCTGGCCGCAGCCGCCCGGCTACGTCAGTGACCAGCTGCGGTCTGCAGGTGTTCAACGAGGAAGATGGGGTATCCGACCATGCTCCATGGTGCCGGATCGGATCACCGCCGCCGAAGAGTGCGGCCGCGACCGGTAGCCCGGTCCGGGTCCTGATCGCGAAAACGATGAGGCCCCAGACCATTCCGGCCGCCGCGACGGTGACGCCGTGCAGTTCGGCGAGCCGGACACCGATGCCGAAGACTGCCCCGTACATCGCGCCGACCATTATGACCTGGGTGCGGCCGGGCAGGCCGTCTCCGGCCGGCTGATCGGCTGCACCCTACTCGCCACCGAGAAACCGAGGTAACCAGCAATGACCACCATCGAAGTGCTGACCGTGCCCGGCTGCCCCAACGCACCCGCCACCCTCGACCTGCTCCGCACCTGCCTGGACCGGCTGAGCCTGACCATCCCCATTCAGCAGCGAATCGGGGACTACCCCTCACCCACCGTTCTCATCAACGGTATCGACATCATGGGCACACCGACCGGCAGCGCCCCCGCCTGCCGCCTGGACCTGCCCACCGAAGACCGCATTATGAAAGCACTCCGCACCTGGTTCTAGAGGTCATCTGCGACACCGTTTCCCGATGGATCTCGGCATCGCTGGTGATCTGGAGATGTTGGCGCAGACGAAAACTGGCGCCCCCACCCGGTACAAGCGCGGTCGCCGCCATCGCCGCATCGCGATGACATACAGCCTTCACATTGTCACAGCTACTCACATCGACTGCCCGACTCCGTGGGCGGTCTCGGCGTCGTAGTAGGGGTTTCAGCCCTTACTACGGCACCCGACTGTTCTCCGCACAGCACCAAGGCTAAGGAATTTCATTGAAGGGCTCGACGATTGCGATGCTCGGCATCGCTGCCGCCGCAGTATTCGGCGCGACCAGCGCCACCGCGTCCGCCGATCCAGTGGCGGACAAATCCCGCGTAGTCAACACCGAGGACGGCTGGGAATTACGGATCAGCAAGACCGCGGAAGACGTTCAACGCGTCCCCAATCTGGCCGCGACTCCGTTCACCCGAGAAGGATTCGTCACCTTGTCGGCCGCAACCGATATCAGTGGTGAAGGCCGGGAAGCAGTGAACTCCGGGACGCTGCAACTCGGATACCAGATCGGCTGTCAGGCCGATGTTTCCAACGGCCTCAGCCTCGGAATATCGGCGGCGATCGGCCCGAACGCCATGGTGACGGTCGCCCCGTCCCCCGGCCTCGCGGTCGGCGGCAGCGCGCTGGCGTTGCCGAACATGTCGACGACCATCAAGCCAGGCACCATCACCAGCATCACCCTCGGCACGAAAGCGCTTGCGGAGTCCCATGGTTCGATTTCAGTCGACCAGGTACAGATAAAGATCGACGCATGCGCTGGTGCGGTCAGCCTGCGTTCGTTCGCGATCGTGTCGACATCCACTGCTACGGCCGACAACTCGGTCGCCGTCTACGGTGACCCGATATGGCTGTGATCCTGATACGAGGATGGCGCCGCTGGATCGCACTGACCGGTGTGTCGATATCGCTGATGTTCGGCGTCGCCAACGCCTCCGCCGAACCTATCGTGCCAGCCGCCCCATCACCGACATGCGGCGAAACATATGGCGCAACAGCGGCTCCCGAATGTGGTAACGGCGGGTCCGGCCCAGCAACGCGGAGCGGACCCGCAGCACCATCCCCCTCCCTGCCACTACAGATGCTGGCGCCGCCGCCCGCAAAGCCGGCGCCCAGTACCAATACGCCTGCTGGTGCCCTGGTTCCACCCGCGCCGGGGCCAGGCAGAGGATCACCGATCGCGCCCGTCAGGAAGTAAGGCACCCGTGACGCTCGAATTCACCTGGAATCGACGCCAGAATTCGGCTCTGGCACATATTCCGTGATCGTCGGCCGCAGCCCGAGATGCACTACTGGACAAGTGATCACGTGGAACTGACGGTGGCATCTCTCGGCCGATGCCGCCACCAGTTCCACCTGATCGGCCGACCAACAGCGCAGAAATTGATCTGATGTGGAGGCGAATACTGTTGAGTGAGCGATCCTATGGGGGCGCGTGACGCAATGTGTGCCGGATCCCAGAATCCAGCTGCCTAGCCACACCTTCGGTCCCGAGCGAACACCGGTTCAGCCGTCCTCGTCGGATGTGTCCGGATCACGCAGCGGCCGGACAGGTGAAAGCTGTAGTGCCCGTTGAGGCGAATGTGTTCGAGCACGAACGCCGACAAGCACACGGCGTCCTCGTCGCTCGCAACTTGTCCAGGGCCCGATTCACGCCCTGACAACTCTCAGGATGGCTCTCCGTAGCAGGTAATGATCGCGGCGGCGCGGTTGCGCAGGGAGGTGCGCAACCACTGCGGGGCAAGGGCTTCCGCGTTCGTGGCGAGTTGCCACAGTGCCCATTCGGCGTGTCGTGAATCTTGGAAGGTCACCTCCATTCGCAGCCAGCCGTCCGCGTCGGCTTCTTCGGCGCAGACGGCGAGTGCGGTGCTCACCAGGTCCTCGCGCCGTGCCGGGTCCACCCGTACCAGCACGGTGACCTGGTCGCCGCCGGCCCGAAACCGCGTGCTGCGTTCCTGCCAGGCCCGGTCCAGATCGACCCGGTCCGGTCGCTGTGCCGGTTCGGGAAGTTCCTCGGCGGCCAACACCCGCGACAGCCGATAGGTGCGGTCCGCACCAGATCTCGTAGCCAGCAAGTAGCCCTGGTCGCGTACGGTGACCAGGCCGATCGGGTCGACTGTGCGCCATTTCGGGGTCTGGTCCACAGCCGCGTAATGGATGCGCAGCTTGTGTCCGGCGAACACCGCGCGCCGGATCTCGCTCACTATGCTGTCGGGCACCTCCTCAGCAACCAGCCGGCGCGAGAGGAGGTCGGTCTCCGGGTCGATCAGCAATCGCTGGGCCACGTCGCTCGCGGTGGCCCGATGGCTTTCCGGCAGCGCGTCAACCACTTTGAGCATGGCCGAAGCGAGCGCCGAGCCGAGGCCGAATACCTGCGCGCCGCGCCGCGATCCGGCGACCAGCAGGGCAAGCGCCTCGT
Organism: Nocardia sp. NPDC049707; assembly: GCF_040674855.1. Taxonomy (NCBI): domain Bacteria; kingdom Bacillati; phylum Actinomycetota; class Actinomycetes; order Mycobacteriales; family Nocardiaceae; genus Nocardia; species Nocardia sp. NPDC049707. Next base: position 13,325 of record NZ_JBFANN010000018.1, read on the forward strand.
CATGATTCAGCCCGGTGAGCTCGGTCTGGAAACCGGGCAACAACGCGAAACCGCCGTGCCTGCCGCGTTCGGCGTAGACCGGGACGCCGGCCGCGGACAGCGCCTCGATGTCACGCAGCACGGTGCGGGTGGATACCTCCAGCTCGCGGGCGAGCGTCTCCGCGGACAGCCGACCGCGCTGACGCAGCAGCAGCACCAGCGAGACCAACCGGTCGGCGCGCATACGAAAACTTTACCGAAATACACGACACAAGATGTCGTGATTTGTTGGAAGGCTCATGGACGTACGTACTTTCGATGAATCGAATGGAGCTGATGTGGCAGTGCAACGAACAGCGGTCAACCCGGTGACCTGGTCGGTGGAGATGGGATTCAACCAGGGTGAGATCGTCTCCGGGCACACCCGGACCCTGTACTGCTCCGGGCAGACCGCGATGGACGGCGACGGCAAGCCCCAGCATGACGGTGACATGGCCGCACAGTTGGCGCTGAGCCTCGACAACCTGGAGGCCGTGCTCCGCGAGGCCGGCATGTCCCTCGCGAACCTCGTCCGGCTCAACGTCTACACCACCGACGTCGATCTGCTGTTTCCGCATTACGGCGTGCTGGCGTCGCGGCTGGGCGCCGCCGGGGTGGCACCGACCACCACGATGCTCGGGGTGACACGGCTGGCGATCCCCGGCCAGATGGTCGAGCTGGAGGGGACTGCCGTCGCGTGATGTGACCACGCGAAAAGGGACATCCGGATCGACCGGATGTCCCTTCGAACCGGGATCGAGCTCTGCCATTCCCGGTCGGGCATTTACGGCCGGTCCGCCATCGACATCACGCCCGTGACCGCGCCGACCATGCACCGGATTCGGCGGGGAGATCAGCGAATCTGCGTTCGGCGTCGGCGAGCATCCGCTCGCGTTGCAGCGGTGTTTTCCCGGCGACATTGGCGAAGTTCAGCCAGGTCAGGTTCTTGACACCGATCTTGGCGAAAGTGCCCCTGAACATGATCTTGGTCAGCGGGTCGCGGTACCACCAGCGATACGCCTTGTCCGGGGTGGTCATAACCGATAACACGGTGACTCCGGCCAGGCGCGGCATCAGATTGCGAAACGGGTTGCCCTTGGCATCGGCCAACTCCTCGAAGGTCAGTCCCTTGGTGAGCACACGGTCCAGGAAGCCTTTCGTCGCGGCGGGCATCGCCTCCCACCAGACCGGGAACACGAACACGAGGTGATCGGCTTCCAGCAGACGCCGCTGGTAGTCGGCCACCACGGGATCGACCACCACGCCTCGACGCCATGCCCTCAGATCGTCGGCGGTCATCGCGGGATTGAACCCGTCAGCGGCCAGATCGATCACATCGACCTCGTGCCCGGCCGCAGTCGCGCCGCGAATCGCCGCAGCCGCGGCGGCAGCGGAAAAGCTCCGGCGATGCGGCACGTTTTGTGACGACTCGAGGGTATAGGGGTGGTCGAGAACCAACAGGACTCGCATGGGCGCACTCCTCACCTAAGGTTTGATAATCAACTGTTGCATAGGCGACAGTTGATTATCAAACCCAGCGCCCTATACTGAGCCGATGCAGAACAAGCCCCTCCCGGACGATTTGTCGAAGCTGTGGTTCCTCGTCCGTCGCGTGGCCGCTTTGATGGATCGCGCCGGTGAGAGCCTGTTCCGCCGCGAGCTGGGTGTCTCGTTGGCACAGTTTCTGGTCCTGAGCGTTGTCGACGCCTATCCCGGCGAGATCAACCAGCAGGCCGTCGCCGACCGCCTCGGCTTGACCAAGGGCACAGTCAGCCGGCAGATCGACGCGGCCGTCGCCGCCGGCCTGATGAGCGTGACCGTCTCGCCGCGCACCCGCCGAGCGAACGCGATCACACTGACCGAAGCGGGCGCGGAACTGGTACGCCGCGGCGACGCCGTCTTCGAGCAGGCACGCCACACCGCCTTACCGCGCATGGCCCCCGATGACCTCGCCGCAGCCCTGCGCTTGCTGGCGTCGATGGACGAAGCACTCACCTCGGCCGAGCGCTGAACGACGTTTCACCAAGTGCCGGTCAGCGGTTGTTACGGCGTCACCGGTGTCGTCCTGCCCGTGGACGGCGGATTGACCAGCCCGTTCAAGGTTCCACACGAAACGTAGAACAACGCCGAGCCGTTCGCCCGCCGCCCTGGTGAACCGGCTCGGCGTTGGCGTGGCCGGACCTGTCAAAGATGTGCCTCCGAACAAGGGTCCGGCGGGCACTCACATATTCGTCGGCTATTCGGATTCGACGGGGTCTCCCCGCTGCGGCCTCGCCGCCGCCAACACCGGCAGAGCGCTTCCTACCTGTCGTTTTTGTCCCGGCCGTCTTCGAAAACGAAGAGAGGTTTGGTGCCATGTGCGGGTGTTTCGGCGAGCGAGATGGCTTCAGCGAAGCGTTCGAGCGGAAACGGCTGGCCTTGGGGGATGCTCAGCACGTCATCAGCGACGAGACTGCGAACCTCGGATAGCGCGCGCAGCGCATCCTCAGGTGAGGCAGTGCCGAACCAGCGGTTCAGCCAGAAGCCACGGACTGCTTTGGTCTCGTAGATAACCGAGCGTGCCTGGAGCGGGATCGTCAGCGCTGCCGGGTCGGTCTGCCGATGGGTAGAGAGCGCGCCGTAGACCACGACCTCTCCGCCTGGAGCCAATGCCTGGGAAACCTGGGCACCCACGTGGCCCGCGACACAGTCGATGGCCTTGCGCACGCCGACCGGTCCCGCTATCTCAGCCACACGCCGCAACAGGTCCTCGTCCTCAGTGCAAATGACCTCGTCACCACCGAGCGCTTTGATCTCCGCAACGGCATCGCGGCGCCGCACGACATTGATCGTGCGAATACCCAGATGCCTGGACAGCTGAATGACGAGCCGGCCGACGGTGGAGCCCGCGGCCGTCTGCAACAACCAGTCACCCGGGGCTACGTCGAGTTCGCGAGTCACGAGGAGCAGCGCGGTCAACGGGTTGACGGCGAGTTGACAGGCGCTGGAGTCGCTCAGATGGTCGGGGACCGGCAGGAGTCGTCGGGTATCGGCAACAAGGTATTCCTGCCAAGTGCCGGCCACATGGGGTCCGGGTACCGCCGGGACGGCGACGGTCAGCACGCGCTCGCCGATCTTCGGTCCCTCGGTATCCGGGCCGAGGGCCTCGATACGGCCCACGCATTCCATATGACCCCCAACAGTGGGAAACTCGGGGGCGAAACCGTAGCGACCACGCAGCACGTGCAGGTCACTGGCGTGAATCGGAGTCGCCTTCACACGGATCAACGCCTGACCGGCCGTTGGCGTGGGAACAGGTCGGGATTCCAGCCGCAGGACATCGGTAGGCTCGCCGACCTTTCCGGCTACGAGCGCGCGCATGGATCGAGGCATGGGTGACCTTTCGTCTCTCAGCGCCCGACGAACTCGGCGGGCGTTCTGGACAAGAACGCTGCTGGTGCCGGCATCTCGTCGGCGCCCAGGCTCCGAACCCTTCCTTCTCAATAGAACCGGACCGCGCGCGGAGTGTCATCCCGCACCGAGGCGGAGGTTTCGGCGCGCTTGTTGGTAGTGCTGGCACCACCAACCGACACCAGTGGGCTCTACCCGGAATTCGGGTGCGCACAGCATTGGCGCGACCAGCCCGGATTTCTAGGCTCGAATCGCGAGGGAGCAACGATGACTTCCGCGCTGGAACGGGAGGAAATCACTGCTCATGAAGGTATTTCGGCGCCATTCCAGCATGGGCGCGTTATCGGGAATCGCGATAATGGCGATCCTGACCACTGCGGCATGCGCGACGCCCACCGCCTCGGCACCGTCCCAGGAACTGACCGCCGCAATGGATCAGGTGGTCAACAGCGGCTTCCCCGGCGTGCAGGCGGTAATCGACGGTCCGGGCGGACACCGCACGCTGACCGCGGGCGTTGGCGACCTGCGGACCGGTACGCCGTTCGCCGATAACGCGCAGGTGCGGATCGGCAGCAATACCAAAACATTCGTGGCGACGGTGATTCTGCAATTGGTGGCCGAGGGCAAGGTCGAACTCGACGCACCCGTGGAACGGTATCTCCCAGGTGTGGTGCAGGGCAGTGGGAACGACGGCAACCGGATCACCGTGCGGCAGTTGCTCCAGCACACCAGCGGTGTGCCCGACTACTTGGGGCATGGCAGGGCCGACGGCGGTATGGAGACTACGGGCAATCAGCTGGACCCCACCTCGGATACGACCCGCCATCAGCAGTTCGCGCCCGCTGACCTGGTCCGCATGGCCATGACGATGCCGCCGAATTTCGAACCCGGCGCGAAATCGGTCTACACCAACACCAACTACATCCTGCTCGGCATGCTCATCGAACGCGTCACCGGCCAACCGCCCGCCGTGGAGATCACCCGCAGGATCATCGAACCGCTCGATTTGCGAGCGACGTACTTTCCGGCCGACGGCGACACCGGAATTCGCGATCCACATCCGTCGGGCTATCACGAAATCGATGGTAAGCGAATAGATTTCACCGACCTGAATACCTCATGGGCGGGCACGGCAGGCGCGATGATCTCGACCGGATCGGATCTGAATCGACTCTTCATCGCATTGTTGAGCGGAAGGCTTTTGCCCGCAGCGCAATTCGCGCAGATGCAGCGAACCGTCCCATTCGACCGCGGCCCCGGCGAGGGTTACGGATTGGGGTTGATCCATCGCCCCGTGCCGTGCGGCAAGGAAGTCTGGGGACACGGCGGCAGTATCCCCGGCTTCGAAGTCCGCACCGGCGTCGCCGCCGACGGGACCGCGGTAGTGGTGAGCACGAACCAACTGCCCGACAGTCAAGCGGCATTCGACGCGGTCGAGAAGGTATTCGATATCGCCATCTGTGGCGGATGACCAGCGAAAACATGCGACCGAGAGACGGAGGATCGACGGTGCTACGCAATAAGGTGACGATGGCCGTCCAGGCCAGCTTCGCCGCTGTGCTCGCGGGCACGGGACTCGCCTGCTCCACCCCTACCGACACGAACGGTCCGGCCCTGGAGCACTTCTATAGCCAACCGCTGCAATGGAAGTCGTGCGACAACCCGCGCCTGGACCAAGCGCACGCCCAATGCGCCGATGTGACTGTGCCGCTGAATTACAGTGCCCCGCAAGGCGAGACGATCACCGTGGCGATCTCACGCATGGCCGCGACCGATCCCGTGCGGCGGCACGGGGTGATGCTGTCCAACTCCGGCGGACCCGGCGGGGAGGGGCTCGATTTCATGGTCGATGTCGGTGCGGCGATGACCCCTGACGTACGCGCACGCTACGACCTGATCGGCATAGACCCGCGCGGGGTCGGGCGCTCGTCACCGGTCGACTGTCACTGGCCGCGCGGCTTCGGCCTGCAAGCCGCCGGTATCGACGCCACCAGCTTCGCCGAATCCGTTGCCGCACAGGCCGATCTGGCAACCCGCTGCGCCACCAGTGAGGGTGAGCGACTGCGGTACTTCACCACACGCAATACCGCGCGGGATATGGATGTGATCCGCGGCGCGCTCGGCGAAGAGCGGGTCAGTTACTACGGCACCTCATATGGCACCTACCTGGGAGCGGTCTTCACCCAGATGTTTCCGGAGCGCAGCGACCGAATCGTATTGGACAGCAGCGCCGATCCGGATCGGTACGGGCCCGTCGGCATGGTGCAGGATATGGGCGCGGCCAATGAGGCGGCGCTGGATAGGTGGGCGGACTGGACCGCGGCGCGCGAGGACGAATATCACCTGGGTGCGACCCGCCAACAGGTGCGCGACAAGGTGCTCGAGCTGATCCGTCGCTCGGCCGCGGACCCGATCCGGTTCGGCGACTTCACCATCGACGACCACACCCTGCCGGTACTGCTGTTCACCGAACTGGACGCCCCGCGAAAGTATCCGACGCTGGCCGCCACGGTAGGTCAGCTCGCCGACGCCGCTGATGGCAAAACCGTCGAGCCCGCACCCGAATTGAATTCGGCGCTGGCCTTCATGCTCAACGCACAGCCACGCGATAATTCGGCACAGCTCGCCATCATGTGCGGCGACGTGGCAGCACCAAGGGATCCGGCTTGGTACTGGGGCAATATCGAAGCCGCCCGCGCCAGCCAACCGATATTCGGCGACTTCGTCAACAATCTGACATCGTGTGCGTTCTGGGCACCGCCCGCCGAATCGCCAACGCGGGTACGCAATTCGGTGCCGACGCTGATCGTGCAGTCCACCGGCGATACCCGCACAACCTATCCGGGGGCGGTCGCCATGCACCGGGATCTGACCGCATCCCGCATGGTCACCCTCCAGGATGTCGCGATCCACTGGATCTTCGGGAACTATCCGAACAATTGCACCTACGATGTGGTGAACACCTACCTCCGCGACGGCACACTCCCGGCCACGGACGTGACCTGTCACGCAGACTGACTCGAACGGGATCGCCTGAGCCACAACACAGTTCGGGCGATCCCGGACGAGCGGAATTCACGCGTTCAGATATGCGAGCACCGCGAGTACACGGCGATGCCCGACATCATCGGCCGCCAATCCGAGTTTCGCGAAAATATTCCGAATATGTTTGTGCACAGCACCTTCGGTGACCACCAACCGGTCGGCAATGGTGGCATTGCTGTGCCCCTCCGCCATCAATGCGAGCACCTCCCGCTCCCGGGCGGTCAATGCGGCCAACGGATCATCCGCCTTGCGCCGCACCAATAACTGCGAGATCACCTCGGGATCCATCGCGGTCCCGCCGTCGGCGACGCGGCGCAGCGAATCGAGGAATCGGTCGACCCTGCCGACCCGTTCCTTGAGCAGATAGCCGACACCACCGGCACCGTCGCCGAGCAGTTCGGCGGCGTAGGAGTCCTCCACATAGGCCGACAACACGAGCACCGGGAGGCCGGGATGCAGCTCGCGGGCGCGCACGGCGGCGCGCAGGCCGTCATCGGTGAATGTCGGCGGCAATCGAATGTCGACGACCACCGCATCCGGCCGGTCGGCGGCCACCGCGGCGAGGAAATCGTCCGCATTGTCGAAGGCCGCGGCCACCTCGATACCAGCGGTGTTCAGCAACAACACCAACCCCTCCCGGAGCAGGGCGTCATCCTCGGCGATCATGACCCGCACGGCAGCTCCACTCGCAACACAGTAGGGCCACCGATCGGACTGGTGAGCCCCATCCGCCCGTCCAGCGCCTCGGCCCGCCGCCGGATGCCAGCCAGCCCACCGCCGTACACCTCCCGTGCACCGCCGACACCATCATCGGTGATCGCGATCGTCAACACCTCGGCGGCACCGTCGAGAACAATCGAAATGGACTGGGCTCCAGAGTGTTTGGTGGCATTCGTCAAAGCTTCGGCAATAACGAAATAGGCCGCGGCCTCGACCGCCGCAGGAAGCCTGCCCACCCGACTCGAATCCAGCACCACGGGAATGGGACTGCGCGCGGCGAGCGCTGACAGTGCGCTGGCCAGCCCACGATCCGACAGCACCGGCGGATAGACGCTGCGCGCCACATCACGCAGCTCCGCGAGCGCGGCGGTCGCGGTGTCCTGTGCCTTGCGCACCATGCTCTGCGCCGCTTCCGGATCCTGTTCACGCAGTTGATCGGCCAACCCGAGCTGCATGATCACCGCGGCGATCCTGGCCTGCGCGCCATCGTGCAGATCCCGCTCGATCCGCCGCAGTTCGGCACCGTGCGCATCCAGCGCGGCCGCCCTCGTCGCGGTGAGCGCGGCAACCCGATCGGCAAGCAGGACATCCTCCGAGGGCGACAGCAACGTGCGGGCAGCCACGGCCTGCCAGTCCGCGATCATCGGCAGTTGCAGAGCCACCGCGGCGACCGGCAACGCGATCACCATGCTCAGCACTGCCTTCGGCCAGGAGTCGACGGTGAAACCGTAGTTGGCGATCGTGCCCGCGGGCAGCAACTGCCAATACGCCGGAATCACCAGCTGATTGACCGCACTGACCGGCAACGCGACCGCCAGAATCGCGACATAGATCCCGGTCACCGCATGGAGCAGCAGCCACCCGATATCGCGGCGATTGGCCGGATCGGTAAAAGCCGTCCCGAGCCGCTGCCGCAGACCGCCGTCCATCGGCCGATATACCGCCTCGATCGGCGCACCGAGTCGCCGCGCCGCCCTGCGCCGTTCGGCTCCGACCAGGGGCCGGATCACCCGAATCGCCTCGGGAATCGCCGGAATCCCCACACCGATCAGACTCAGCGCCGCCACGACGAGCAGACCTATCAGCGCGAACATGGCCAAGACCGAGGTCGCGCCGCCAACTGCCAGATACCCGACCGCGGACGGCAGCAGCCGCAGCCGGGCCCGGACATATCGCATGGTCAGCGCTTCCACGACAATGTCACGATGCGACCGTAGTCCACATCACGGCGCCTGCTGCTCCCCCGCCCACTCGGACCGGGTCACACCGATCCATTCGCCTTCGGCCCGACACCGTCCGTCGAACTGCCAGCACCACTCGCGGAACTCGCCACGGCATCCACCGTGTCCGCGGACGGACTCGAGGTTTCGCCACCCACCGTCGACAATCCGGTGCGCTAAACGCCATCCGGCCCAGCACCGTTCGCCGCCGCATCACCCTTCGCCGCCTCGATACCGCCGGCCGTCCGCAACGGCACTTCCTTCCAGAACACCACCAAGATCAAGGCAAGCAGCGCCACGCCGGTCACCGACAGGAAAACCGTCGACATCGAGTCCGCGAAACCCACCTTGAACGGCCGAGCCAGCTCCGGACTCAGCTGCTGCACGATCGAACTGTCCTGCAGCACCCCACCGGCGGCCGAAGTATCCTGCGCGAGAAGACCTTTCGCGAGCGCGGCATCGGCGGGATTGCTACTGTGCGCCGCCTCGACCACGGCGTGCTGGAACGCCGGATCGGTGGCCGCGGACTTCATCTCGGTGGAGATGTTCGGTGTCAGCTGCGCGAACAGAATCGAGAGGAATACCGCGACACCCATCGTGCCGCCGATCTGCCGGAAGAACGTGGCCGCGGCGGTGGAGACACCCATATCCTTGGGCGGCAACGCATTCTGCACCGCTATGGTGAGCGGCTGCATCAGATTGCCGAGTCCGAATCCGGTGCAGGCCATGAAGATCATCGCGACCCACAGTGGGCTGTCGGCATTCACGAAATGCAATAGGAACAGGCCCAGCGTCAGCATCGTCGCGCCGATGAGCGGGAAGACCCGGTAACGACCGGTACGCGAGATCAGCTGGCCGGATACGACCGAGCCGGTCATCATCCCGAGCACCATCGGCAACATCTGCAGACCCGCCAGCGTCGGGCTGGATCCGCGCACCACCTGTAGATACTGCGGCAGCAGCGAAATACCGCCGAACATCGCAGAGCCGACCACGACCGAGATCACCACGCCGAGCGCGAAGGTCTTATTGGCGAACATCCGCAGCGGGATCAGCGCCTTATCCTTCATTGTCTGCTCGACCAGCACGAACCCGATGACACCGAGCACACCGATCACATAACAGAGGATGGATCGCCCGCTGCCCCACCCCCATTCGCGCCCCTGCTCGGCAACGACGAGCAGCGGCACCAGTCCGATCGCGAGCACGAGCACACCCCACCAGTCGACCCGGTCGGTGGAATGCGGCCGCTTCGGCAGCTTGAGCACCCTGGAGACGACGCCGAGCGCGATCAGGCCGATCGGCACGTTGACGAGAAAGACCCAGCGCCAGCCGCTGATCCCGAGGATGCTGTCCTGTCCGGCCAGTACACCGCCGAGCACCGGGCCGATCACGCTGGAGGTGCCGAATACCGCGAGGAAGTAGCCCTGATACTTGGCGCGTTCCCGTGGGCTGACGATATCGCCGAGGATGGTCAGCGCCAGCGACATCAGGCCGCCCGCACCGAGTCCCTGGAATGCGCGGAATGCCGCCAGCTGGTACATCGACTGCGCCATCGTGCACAGCACCGAACCGACCACGAAGATCGAGATGGCCGCCATATAGAAGGGCTTGCGGCCGAACATATCGGACAACTTGCCGTACAGCGGTGTCGCGAGCGTCGCGGTGATCAGGTAAGCGGTGGTCGCCCATGCCTGCATCGAATAGCCGTTGAGCTGGTCGGCGATGGTGCGGATCGCGGTGGAGACGATCGTCTGATCCAATGCCCCGAGCAGCATGCCGAGCAGCAGACCACTCATGATGGTCAGGATCTGCCTATGGGTGAAACCCGTGGATTCCTCCACGGTGGCCGGTGCGGTCACGAATCGTTCTCCGTCTCGAGGTCGTACATGTTCTGGTCCTGGCGGATGGCCGCGAGCATGGCGGGCTTGGCCTGCTCGTAGTCGTCGACGAAGTGCCGCAGCAGCCCGGCGAACGTGGCCCGGTCCTGTGACGTCCAAGCCGCCATCACTCGGGTCAGGTTTTCGTGCCGCCGCCTGCGAATCCGCTCGGCAGCCTCCCGACCGCGCTCGGTGACGACCAGCACGGTGGCCCGGCCGTCGCTGCGATCGGCCTGCCGCTCGACCAACTGCCGCTCGACCAGATGGGCGACGTGCCGACTGATCGTCGAAGCATCCGAATGCACCGCCTCGGCGAGTGCACCCGAGCGCATCGGCCCGTCACAAAGCAGCCGGAACAGAATCGCGAAGGCCGCCGGATCCACGCCATCCTTGGTGCGCAATTGCGCCGCGGTCCGTTCCCGAATCCGTTGCAGCCGGGTGAGCTGAATCGCTATCGCCTCGACCGACAGCTTGTCCTCATCCACTCGACTCACCTTTACTTGCACCAATCAATTAGTTGCGTGATACAAGTATGTGCGCGACACAACGATTGGGGCAAGCGATTAAGCGGCCTTTACCGGCCCTTGAACTCCGGGGCTCGCTTCTCGAATACCGACTGGATGGCCTCGGTCAGGTCCTCGGACGGCAGGAATGCGGAGTTCCACGCGGAGACATAGCGCAGCCCGGCGGCCACATGATCCTTGGTGCGCTGCTCGAGCACATCCTTCGCGCCCTGCACCACCAGCGGCGGATTCGCGGCGATCTCACGCGCGCTGGCGTGCGCCGCGTCCAGCGCCGCCTCCTGATCGGCGAATACGTCGTTTACCAGGCCGATCTTCTCGGCACGCGCCGCGTCGATATCTTTACCGGTATAGGCGAGTTCGCGCAGATGGCCCTCGCCGATAATGCCGGGCAGCCGGTGCAGCGATCCGATATCGGCGACGATCGCGACCTTCGCCTCGCGCAGGCTGAACTTCGCGTCCGCACTCGCGTAGCGGATATCGGCGGCGGCGATGAGGTCCAGCCCACCGCCGATGCACCAGCCGGAGACCGCGGCGATGACCGGCTTGCGGCAATCGGCCACCGCGGTCACCGCGGCCTGCATCCGGCGCACCTCGTAGAGGAAGTCGGTGCGCGGCGCGGCCAGGGCCTTATCCGCCATCAGCGGACCGAACGTGCCGGCCATCGCGGGCAGGTCGAGTCCGTAGGAGAAATGTTTTCCGGAACCGGTGAGCACAATGGCGCGAATCTCGGGATCGGCGTCCAGTCCGCGGAAGATCTCCGGCAACTCCCGCCAGAAGTCCGGACCCATGGCATTGCCCTTGCCGGGGCCGGTCAGGGTGACCTGCGCGATGTGATCCTTGGTTTCAACGGTGAAGGCCTGCCAATCAGTCATTCTTCCAGCGTAAAGCAGGTGTAAGCAGGGCAGACGACCAGTCCGCGCCACGTGTAAATGGTGTGCAAAATCGGTGCCGGGCACTGGTTTTCAGGTCTTTATCGACCGCATCATGGACGAGTCGGCAAACCCGCATCATCGGGCTCGGAGGCCATCATGCTGATGCATCAAGGAATAGGGCTGGACCGCTTCAACGGCATGGCTCGCGCCCGCGCCGTCCATGCGCTGTTCGAGGTCTGCTGCAATGTCACCTGGGCGGCCACGCTCGCCGATGCCCGCCCCTATCCGGATCGAGATGCGCTGCTGGCCAAGGCGGATGTCGAGTTGCTCGCGCTCTCCCAGTCCGATCTCGATCGTGCCTTCGATTCGGTTGTGCACGAACGGGTCACACAGCGCAGCGTGACCGAGCTGGCGCGGGTCGTGCACGGCCGGATCTACCAGATGCTGGGGCCGACCGGGGGATATCCGGAATATTGACCGACGAACTCGACCCGCGTACGGCCCGGAATCGCTCTACTCTGGTGCCATGCGCATGTCGCTTCCACCAGTCGCATGCCGAGTCGCGGATACCCTGATCGCTCGTGGCCACCACGGTGTCATCGTCACTCAGCCTGCCCCCACGCCCACCGCCGCCGATGCGGCGCGGGCACTAGGCGTCGATGTGGGCGCCATCACGAAATCACTGGTCTTCCTCCTGGACGACGATCCGGTGCTGCTGCTGGTCTCCGGCGCACATCAGGTCGATCTGCGGCGCACCGGCGAACGGCTCGAAGGCAAGCTCACCCGGGCACCCGCCGAACTGGTGCAGGAGGTGACCGGTCAGCCCATCGGCGGCATCGCACCGGTCGGCCATCCCACCAACCTGCCGACCTGGGTGGATAACGCACTGTCCACGCACCGGGAGGTCTGGGCCGCGGGCGGTCATCCGAATACCGTGTTCCGCACCACGTTTCGCGAACTCGTGCGCATTACCGCCGGACTTCCGATCGACGTGGATTGAATTCCGCACCCGCCCCGGAACAGCGCGGACGGCGGAATGGAGATCAATCCAACAACCATGCGACGGTCCATTTCCGACAAACCCGGCGTAGTTTCGTCATGTGAGCGAGCGAACCATCAACACAGCACCAACGGTCGCAGCGGAGCTGAGCGCTAGCGAGGTGGAGCTGTGAGTGAAGCTCAACCCCCCGCCACGGACATCCAGATTCCCGATGATCTGAGCGGTATCACCGCTGAGTTGTATCGCGCCTCCATGCGGCACTATCCGGCGGGCGTCACCGTTGTCACCCTTGGCTCCGCGAACGGTCCGGTCGGCTTCACCGCGACCTCCTTCGCATCGCTGTCCCTGGAGCCCCCGCTGGTCTCCTTCAATATCGCCCACACCTCGTCGAGCCTGACGGCATTGCAGTCGGCCGATTCCGTGGTGATCCATTTTCTCGGCGAACATCAGCACGATCTGGCCAAACGCTTCGCCCGCACCGCCGACCAACGCTTCAGCGACCGCTCCCTGTGGACCACCCTGGACACCGGCGAGCCCGTGCTGCACGGCACCCCCATCTGGATCCGCGCCACCATCCAGCAGCTGATCCCGATCGGTGATCACACCTTCGTCGTCGGCCTGGTCACCCGGGTCCACGACAACACCGACGAACAGCCGAGCGCCGCTCCGCTGCTCTACTACCGCGGCCGGTACTACCGCCCGACCTCGCTCGAAGACTGAGCGCGGCCGGGCGGATTCACCTGCGCGGCAACGCTATAGATCGAGCCAGCGGCTATCCGGCGGCCATGAGTGGTTGTGACGCCGTTGCCGCCTACCGATGCTCGACGCCGAAGCGGGCCAGCTGAATCCCGAAGGTCCGCGCCGATCACCAAGCGAGATGGGTCCGTTAGTATCTGGGGTCGCACATGGCCTGGGTTCAGCGAATTCGGAACGACTAGTGCTTCGAAGTGTGCACAGCCCTACGAAGTTCGCTGTGTCGGCGAGTTGAAAGGTGTTGCCTGCGTAAGCGTTCGATGACGTGACGCGGGTGGGGTCTCCGATTCAGCGACCGAACATCACCTGAGTACCGGTGACTTCGTGACCAGCGTATCGGTTACGGGGCGAGCGGATCTGATCGACGCCCAGTGGGCGCAAGCCCGAGGCCGCGCCAGCCTGATGTGCATGCATAATGGCTGCGCCGCTGCCCCGCAGCGGCGTTATCAGGAAAGGACTTTCGGTTTTGTCGCCCGATCCGATGGCTGTGCACCCGCTGCCCGCTCATGACCGCGTAGTATTTCTGAAGCCGCTGATCCGCTCGCCGAAGATCGTTGTGGGTGACTACACCTACTACGACGATCCCGATGGCGCAACCGGTTTCGAGCAACGCAACGTGCTGTACGCCTACGGGCCGGAGCGGCTGATCATCGGCAAGTACTGCGCCATCGCGGCGGGGACCCGGTTCCTGATGGCCGGTGCCGAACACCCGACGATGGGTGTCTCCACATTCCCGTTCACGATGTTCGGCGGCCAATGGGCCGAGCAGACTCTGGATGTCGTCACCGGTATGCCCAGCCGGGGTGACACCGTCGTCGGCAACGATGTGTGGTTCGGTTACGGCGCGACCGTGCTGCCCGGGGTGCGTATCGGTGACGGTGCGATCATCGCCGCCGGGGCGCTGGTCACTGCCGATGTGCCGCCCTACACCATCGTGGGTGGCAACCCGGCCACGCCGATCCGGCGCCGTTTCGACCCTGCCGACGTCGACCGGCTGCGGCATGCCGCCTGGTGGGATTGGCCGGTCGAGCTGGTGACCGAGCACGCCCGCACGATCATGGCCGGCACCCCGGCCGACATCGAGCGCATCGCCGCCGAGCATCGCGGGCAGGGCGGCCGATGACGACCGTCGAAGAACATCCGGTCTCCGCTCCCGACGAGGGCCCGTACGCGATCGCCACGTGTCCCGACGGCGCATTGTGGTACACGCTGGTCCACAGCGGCCGGATCGGGCGCCTGGTCCCTGGCCAACAGCCCACGATCCACCAACTCGACCCCGACGGTGGCCCGACGATCATCACCGCCGGACCCGACGGTGCGATGTGGTTCACCGAACACCGCGCACACCGGATCGGCCGGGTGACCGTCGACGGCTCGGTGCGGGAGTTCGCACTGCCCACCGCCGAGTGCGGACCGTTCGGCATCGCCGCAGGTTCCGACGGCGCCCTATGGTTCACCGAGACCAACTCCGACAGGATCGGCAGAATCACTCCACAGGGTCAGGTGACCGAGTTCCCACTCCCGACCCCGGGCGCGTTTCCCGCCGCGATCACCGCCGGCGCCGATGGCGCACTGTGGTTCACCCTCAACGCCGGCAACGCGATCGGCCGCATATCCGCGGACGCGAATCCGACGATCACCCTGCACCCGCTGCCGACCGAGGCCGCCGCGCCAGTCGGCATCACCGCCGGCCCGGACGGCGCGGTCTGGTTCGTCGAGATCGGCGCCGGTCAGATCGGCCGCATCGACACCGACGGTGTGATCACGGAATTCCCGCTGCCCGACCGGACCGCCCGGCCGCACGCCATCACGGCCGGCAACGACGGCACCCTCTGGTTCACCGAGTGGGGCGCGAACCGCATCGGCGCCATCACCATCGATGGCGCGATCACCATGCACGAGTTGCCGACCGCGCAGTCGGAACCACACGGCATCACCCTTGGCCCGGATGGCGCGGTCTGGGCGGCATTGGAAATCGGCGCCCTCGCGCGTC
This sequence comes from Nocardia sp. NPDC049707, assembly GCF_040674855.1. Classification (NCBI taxonomy): domain Bacteria; kingdom Bacillati; phylum Actinomycetota; class Actinomycetes; order Mycobacteriales; family Nocardiaceae; genus Nocardia; species Nocardia sp. NPDC049707. The sequence continues at coordinate 28,740 of NZ_JBFANN010000018.1, forward strand.
TCGCGGTCTAGCGAATTCGACGGCCAGCACACGGGCGCACTACTCGCGCTCGGCAACACACCCCGCTAGCCGATCGAGCAGGGCGAGGTGCCGTCGGTGGAGTCGGGGCGGGCGAAGGGACGGGTCTCGGGTGTCGGATTCCAATGGCCGTCGGTGCTGGCGTAATTCCACGTTGCCCCCTGGGTGACCAGGGTTGCGATGGCCTCTACCAACCGGTCCACATCGGCGGAGCTGGTGCCGACCCCGATGCTGGCACGTAGCGCACCGTCGAGACCGAGGTGCGCGAGCAGCGGGTGGGCGCAGAAGCGGCCGTCACGAATGCCGATGCCGTGTTCGGCGGAGAGGTAGGCCGCGACGTGGCCGGGGAGGAATCCGTCCAGGGTGAAGGCGACAATGCCGACGGTGTCCTGGCTGTCGTCCCAGATGCGCAGCAGGTTGACCCCCGGAATCGCGGACAGGCCGGTGCGCAGGCGGTCGGCGAGCCGTCGCTCATGCGCGGCAAGGGTTTTCGGATCGATCGCGCACAGTGCGTCACATGCGGCGGCGAGCGCGGCCGCGCCGAGGACATTCGGCGAACCGGCCTCATGGCGCTGCGGCGCGGATGCCCATTCCGCATGGGTCGTGGTGACCTCGCGGACCGCCCCGCCGCCCGCCAGATACGGTTCGGCGGCGTCGAGCCAATCCCGGCGTCCGACAAGTACGCCCGCGCCGAACGGTGCGTAGAGCTTATGGCCGGAAAAAGCGAGATAGTCGATTCCGGTGTCGCGCAGGCTGATTCGACGATGCGGCGCCAGCTGCGCGGCATCGACCAGGATACGGGCACCACATTGGTGCGCGATGGTGGCCAGGCGCTCCAGCGGCAGCACCTCACCGGTCACATTCGACGCGCCCGTGACCGCGAGCAATGCGGCTGGCCTACTGCACAATTCGGCGATCAGCTGACGAATGGTCTCCTCGACGGTCGCCGCCGCCGTGACGACGCGGCGCCCGCGCCGGGTCCAGGGCAGGAAGTTCGCATGATGTTCGATATCCAGCACCACGGTATCGCCGAGCACGCAGGCGGCGAGCAGATTCAGCGAATCGGTGGTGTTGCGGGTGAACACCACGACCTGGTCGTCGGCGGCATCGAGGAAGCGGGTGACCGAACCGCGCGCGGCCTCGTAGCACTCGGTGGAGAGCCGCGACGGGTAACCGGCACCGCGGTGCACACTCGCGTAGTGCGGCAGCAGCTGCTGCACCCAGTCGGTGACCTGCGCCAATGCCGGTGCGCTCGCGGCGTAATCGAAGTTCGCGTAGGTGGTCGTTCCGCCCTGCACGAGCGGCACCTGGAGGTCGTCGCCGCAGACCCGGGCGAGGGCGGCACAGCTCTGATCGATTGCAGCGGTCATCACAAAATCCCATCGGCTATGGGACCCGAAATCTGGTGATCATCCGAGTCCGCGCTTGCCGCACCCGGTCAGGCTGCGGCCCTGTCGTCACCCGGAGCACCCCGCCGCGGAGGAGGGTTGCCGACCAGCTAGCCGGGGCTTGACGCTGGTACTCATGACACGAGGCGAGACTGACAGATGCCGCACCGCCTGTCAAGCAAGCCATCGTGCATACACATGCGGTTGAATAAATAACCTTGCAATGCGGAAATATGTGCGCTCTGATCGATCGGTGACACTTTCGCTGCTGCTCAGCTTTGTCGGCCTGTGCATTCTGCTATCGATCACGCCTGGCCCGGACTCTTTCCTGGTACTGCGATTCTCGATCGTGGATGCGCGCCCCGGCATCGCCGCGGCGATCGGCTCGGCAGTGGGCGGGATCGGGTGGGCGGTGGTGGTCGCGGCCGGCGTCGCGGCCCTGCTCGAACAGTCCGCGACGGCCTACCGGACGCTCAAGGTCATCGGCGGAATCTATTTGCTGTACTTGGGAATTCGAGCGCTGATCGAACACCGCAAGCAGCGCGGGGCCGGCACCGCCGCGGCGGCGGAACAGTCGGGTGCGCAGGCCCCGGCCTCGGTCCGCTCAGCATTCGGCGCGGGCCTGGTGTCATGCATGTTCAACCCGAAGGTCGGATTGTTCTATCTGGCGGTGCTGCCACAATTCCTCACCGATGTCACCTTCCTGAACACCCTCACACTCGGCGCCATCGAATGCTCCATTGCCGCCGTCGAGATGATCCTGCTCGCCGTGCTCGCGTCACGGGCGGTTGCGATGTTGCGCCGCCCCCGGGTTCGCGATCGGCTCGAGCAGATCAGCGCGGCCATTCTCGCCGTCCTCGGCATCGGCACGGCCGCCTCGGCCGCGTGATGCACCCGGCCGGTCGCCACCGACCGAGCGCACGACATCACGACTTCGACTGAATCTCCTTGCGCCACAGCAATAGCGACGCGAACAACGAGATGACAGACGCGGCGGCGAGCCACCAGAACGCCTGCCGGAATCCGGCGTCCACCGGCAATCCGGCATCGGCCGCGCGATACAGCACCACACCGAGCAATGCCGCTCCGATCGACCCGCCGACCCGTCGCAGAATCTTCACGAACGACACCACCACGCTCGGCGTCGACCGCAGCGAGGTGGTTCGGCTGATCGATGGCCTGGAAGCGGCCGGATTCGTCATCCGCACCCGCGATACGACGGACCGGCGCAAATATCGGCTGTCCATCACCCAGCCGGACGCGCCGAGCGCCGCAAGACCGATGAACTCATCGAGCAGGCCGCCGAACGGGTGCTACACCGACTCGACGACGAGGAGCGGCGCACCCTGCATCGCCTGGCGCTGAAGGCGCTCGGCGAAGAGGTCTGAGGCGATACCGCAGGTACCGTGGACAGTTGATCACCATGGAGTTTGCCCACTGGTAACCCCACTGTGCGACAACAACGAGGAAGCGCTAGGCAGGTTTATGAGAGGCGGGCAGGACGTGATGCTGCAGCCGCAGGTCGACACCGCGGCAGGCACGGACCCGGTGAACGGGCTCCGTGCGCCCGGCCCCTTGCTGCGTGGCACATCCGCGCCGCAGGCCAGGACCCTTGTCGACATCCTGAACAGCACCGCGGCGGCCCATCCGGAAGCCCCCGCGATCGATGACGGTCAGGTGGTGCTCAGCTACACCGAACTGCTGGCCGAGATCGACACCGGCGTCGTGCGCTTGACCGCGGCAGGTGTGCGCCCCGGCGACCGCGTCGGGGTGCGCATGCCGTCCGGCACCCATGAGCTTTACGTCACGATTCTGGCCATTCTTTTTGCCGGTGCGGCCTACGTCCCGGTGGACGCCGACGATCCGGAGGAACGCGCCCGACTCGTCTTCGGTGAGGCCCGCGTCACCGCGATCGTGACCGCCGAAGGTGTCGAACCGACCGTGGCCGCCGTCGAACGGTCCGAACCGACCGGCGCGGCTTCGACCATTCGCCCCACCCCGACCGACGACGCCTGGATCATCTTCACCTCCGGATCCACCGGCACCCCGAAGGGCGTCGCCGTCACCCACCGCAATGCCGCCGCCTTCGTCGATGCGGAAGCGCGCCTGTTCCTTCCGAATGCTCCGATCGGTCCGGGCGACCGGGTCCTGGCCGGACTCTCGGTCGCCTTCGACGCCTCCTGCGAGGAAATGTGGCTGGCCTGGCGCAACGGCGCCTGCCTGGTGCCCGCGCCGCGCGCCCTGGTCCGCACCGGTGCGGATCTCGGTCCCTGGCTGGTCCGTCGCGAAATCAGCATTGTCTCCACGGTGCCCACCCTTGCCGCGACCTGGCCCGCAGAGGCGCTCGACCCGGTCCGGCTGCTGATCTTCGGCGGTGAGGCCGTGCCGCCCGAACTCGCCGAACGTCTTGCCGGAAAACACTCGGCGCGGGCGAAGAACGGCGAAGCGGTAGCGGACCACGCGGAGCCCCGCGAACACCCCGAATCGGATTCCGATTCCGAGCGCGAGGTCTGGAATACCTACGGCCCCACCGAAGCAACGGTCGTCGCCTGTGCGGCACTGCTGGACGGTGGCTTCCCGGTCCGGATCGGACTCCCGCTGGACGGCTGGGACCTGGAAGTCGTCGATGCCGCCGGAAATCCGGTGAGCGAGGGCGAATCCGGCGAACTCGTCATCGGCGGTGTCGGCCTGGCCCGCTACCTCGATCCGACCAAAGACGCCGAAAAGTACGCTCCCCTACCGTCACTCGGCTGGAACCGCGCCTACCGCAGCGGCGATCTGGTCCGCAAGGACAGCGCGGGTCTGGTTTTCCTCGGCCGCGCCGACGATCAGATCAAACTCGGCGGGCGCCGCATCGAACTCGGCGAACTCGATAACGCCCTACAGCACCTACCCGGCGTTACCGGCGCCGCGGCCGCGATCCGCACCACCAAGGCGGGCAATAAGATCCTCGTCGGCTACCTCACCGGCACCGCACCTGACTTCGACCTCAAGGCCGCCAGAGCCCAACTCGCCGAACAACTTCCGGCCCCGTTGGTCCCCCGGCTCGCCATCGTCGCCGATCTGCCCACCCGCACCTCGGGCAAGGTCGACCGCGATGCCTTGCCATGGCCGCTGCCGAACACCTCCGAAACCGAGACCGCGCGCGGCGACCTCACCGAAACCGAGCAGTGGATTGCCGGGCTGTGGGATTCGATTCTCGGCGCCGAGGTCACCGGACCGGATACCGACTTCTTCGATCTCGGCGGCGGCTCGCTTTCGGCCGCCCAATTGGTCACCGCACTGCGCGAACGGTATCCAGGCAGCACCGTCGCCGATCTCTACGACCATCCACGCCTCGGCGCACTGGCCGAACTGCTCGACGAGACCGCGCCGAGCGCCGCCGTCGAGGAACGCATCGTGCGCCCGACGCCGCTGCGCGCCCAATGCGTCCAGATGCTGGCCACCGTTCCGCTGACAACGCTCACCGGACTGCAGTGGCTCACCTGGTTGGCCATTGTCGGCAATATCGCGGGCTGGTCCGGCTCGTTGCCGTGGCTGCCGCATCTGTCCTGGTGGTGGACGCTGGCCGCGTTCCTGCTGTTCATCTCGCCGCCCGGTCGCATGGCGATCTGCGTGACCGGCGCCCGAATTCTGCTGCGCGGCGTGCGCCCCGGCAGCTATCCGCGCGGTGGATCGGAGCACCTGCGACTGTGGGCGGCGGTCCGGCTCTCGGAAGCCAGCGGAGCCGAGAGCCTGTCCGGTGCGCCGTGGATGGTGCCGTTCGCGCGGGCACTCGGCGCGAAGATCGGCACGGGCGTCGACCTGCACACCCTGCCGCCGGTCACCGGCATGCTCGAACTCGGCGACGGCTGCAGTGTGGAGCCCGAGGTCGACCTGTCCGGCTATTGGATCGATGGCGACGTGGTGCACATCGGCCCGATCACCATCGGCGCGGGCGCGGTGGTCGGCGCGCGCTCGATCCTGTTGCCCGGCAGCAAAATCGGTAAGAACGCCGAGGTCGCAGCCGGATCTTCGGTATCAGGCAAGGTCAAGGCCGAACAGGAGTGGGCGGGCTCGCCCGCCACGAAAGTCGGTAAGGCCCCGCATCGTTGGCCCGCGCACACCCCCGCGCGGGCCGCGCACTGGGTCGCAATTTTCGGCGTGACCTCGATGGCATTGGCGGCCATGCCCATTCTCGGTCTGGCCGCGGGCGGCGCCTTCATCGCCTGGTTCATCCGCGACGCCCAGACCCTCGCGGGTGCGCTCGGCAAGGGTTTCGCCATCCTGCCCGTCGCGACACTGCTCAGCCTCGCCCTATACGCCGTGGCCACGGTCATCGCGGTCCGGCTGCTCAGCATCGGACTCACCGAGGGCCATCATCCCGTCCGCAGCCGGGTCGGCTGGCAGGCCTGGGCCACCGAGCGGCTGCTGGATTCGGCGCGCACCTTCCTGTTCCCGCTCTACGCCAGCCTGCTGACCCCGCTGTGGCTGCGCCTGCTCGGCGCGAAGGTCGGTAAGAGCGTCGAGGCGTCCACGGTGCTGTTGCTGCCGAAGTTCACCACGGTCGCCGACGGCGCGTTCCTCGCCGACGACACCATGATCGCCAGCTACGAACTCGGCGGCGGCTGGCTGCATATCGGCGATGCGAAGGTCGGCAAGCGCGCCTTCCTCGGCAATTCCGGGATGACCGCACCCGGTCGACGGGTGCCGAAAAACGGGCTGGTCGCGGTGCTCTCGGCCGCACCGTCCAAGGCCAAGGCGGGTTCGTCCTGGCTCGGCAGCCCACCGGTCCGACTGCGCCGCGCCGCCGAAACCGGCGATACCGAACGCACCTTCAACCCGCCGCTGCGGCTGAAGGTGTTCCGCGCCATCGTGGAAACCTGCCGACTCATCCCGGTGCTGGTGACCTTCGCCATCGGCCTCGGTGTGCTGTTCACCCTGGCCTGGATCGCGGAGTCGGCCGGATACCTGGTCGCCGGACTGCTCTGCGGATTGGTGCTGATGGCCGCCGGTGCGATCGCGGGGGCGAGTGCGGTCACCGCGAAGTGGCTGCTGGTCGGGCGCATCGGCGCCGAGGAGCATCCACTGTGGAGTTCGTTCGTGTGGCGCAACGAGGTTGCCGACACCTTCGTCGAAACCGTTGCCGCACCATGGTTCGCGCGCGCCGCGACCGGCACACCCGTACTGAATCTGTGGCTGCGTGGACTCGGCGCGAAGATCGGGCGCGGGGTATGGTGCGAGTCCTACTGGCTACCGGAGGCGGACCTGGTGACACTCGGTGACGGTGCGACCGTGGAACGAGGCTGTGTGGTGCAGACCCACCTCTTCCACGATCGAATCATGGCCATGGACACCGTAACCCTCGGTGCCGGCGCCACCCTCGGGCCGCATTGCGTCGCCCTGCCCGCAGCGAGTATCGGCGCGGGCGCGACCATCGGTCCCGCATCGCTGGTCATGCGCGGTGACACCGTGCCGCCGTCCACCCGCTGGTGGGGCAATCCGATCGCGCCGTGGTCCAGTGCGGCGCCGAGGCCGAGTGAGGTCGGAGCGGCCAACTGATGCGTGGCAAGTTCTACGAAGAGCCCATCGACGAATACCTACCGCAGAACGGAAATCGCGGCTATCGAGTGTCGCGGTACGAACTGGAGCTGACCTATAAGGTCGCCAGCAACCGTCTGGCGGGCCGGGCCGCGATCACCGCGGTGACCACCGGCGTGCGGGACCGTTTCGCGTTCGACCTGTCCCAGGCGCTCGCCGTCGCCAAGGTCTTCGTCAACGGGACCAAGGCCGCGAAATACACCCATCAGCACGGCAAACTCGTGATCACCCCGCAGCAGCGGATTCCGGCGGGTGGCGTGCTCGGCCTGGTCATCCAGTACGCGGGCATACCGAAGCCGGTGCGCGGGCCGTGGGGTGATGTCGGATGGGAGGAACTGACCGAGGGCGCCCTGGTCGCCAGTCAGCCCAATGGCGCCGCGTCCTGGTTCCCGTGTGACGATCACCCGAGTTCCAAAGCCAGCTACCGAATTTCGATCACCACCGACACCCCGTACTACGCGCTGGCCAATGGCACCTTGGTCGGCAAGCAGACCAAGGCCAGCCAGACCACCTGGGTCTACGAACAGCCCGAACCGATGTCGAGCTATCTGGCCACCATCCAGATCGGGCCGTACCGGAAACACCGCATCGGTAGCCCGCGCCGTTCGGTGCCGATGCAGGCCATCATCCCGCCGCGACTGCGCGCCGATTTCGACCACGACTTCGAGCGCCAGCCGAAGATGATGGAACTGTTCACCGAGAAGTTCGGTCCGTATCCGTTCGAGGGGTACACCGTGGTGATCACCGATGACGAACTCGAGATCCCGATCGAGGCCCAGGGCATCTCCGTCTTCGGCGCCAACCACTGCGACGGCCGCCGCGGCGCGGAACGCCTTGTCGCACACGAACTCGCGCACCAGTGGTTCGGCAATAGCCTCACCATCGGGCAATGGCGTGATATCTGGCTGCACGAGGGCTTCGCCTGCTATGCCGAGTGGATCTGGTCGGAGGCCGCGGGCGGGCCGACCGCCGATCAGCTGGCGCGCGCCGCCAGACACAATCTGTCCAGGGAGCCGCAGGACATCATCGTCGGCGATCCAGGCCCACAGCGCATGTTCGACGATCGGGTATACAAGCGCGGCGCCCTCACTCTGCATGCCCTGCGCCTGGAACTCGGCGCATCGGCCTTCTGGGATCTACTGCACGAGTGGACGATTCGCTATCGGCACGGGTCGGTGAGCACCGAGGAGTTCACCGATCTGGCCGGGCATTACAGTCTGGTGTCGCTGCGGCCGCTGTGGGATGCGTGGTTGCGCACCAAGCCGCTGCCGCAATTGCCGCCGTCCGGCGGATAGTCCAGCACGACCTCGCGTCAGAAAACCAGGTAGCGCGTGGCGAGCTCTTCGATCAGCGGGTCGTCCTCGGCGACGCTGTCGAGTGCGTCGAGATCGGCCCCGACCGAGATCTGGCGCGGGTCGTCCTGCTCCTGGTCTCGGATGCCGTCCTCGTCGAGCTGGCGCAATAGCTTCGCCCGCACCCGTTCCTTCAGCGAATCACTCATATCCGAAAGCCTGTCCGAACGGTTAGACCGGCGTGAGCCAGGTCCCCCACGGCGTATTGCGCAGCACCGTATAGCCGATGAGCAGCACGAAGAACACCCACATCGTGATGGGGCGCAGGCGTGGTAGTCGCATCCGCTCACCGCGCCAGGCCCGGATCGACCAGTCACCGATCCACAGCACGAAGGCCAGCACCAGCGGCACCACGAGCAGATTGCTGTGTATCGCATCGAGAATTCGGCCGTCGGTCAGATTGTGCATGCCCCGCATGCCGCCGCAGCCGGGGCAATAGAACCCCGTCAGCGCGTAGACCGGGCAGATACCGTAGGAGCCTTCGCTGTGTGGATCCCGGAAATGCAGTAGGGCCGCGGATCCGACGCCGATGCCCGCCGCCACCAGTGGCCATCCCATGGCGCGCAGCCCGGTGTGCCTCGGCTGTTCGGGTCGGGGGTCGCCATAAGGTGCGACCGGTACCGCATGCCTCATCTCCACAAGCATCAAAGGTAGTCGCGGCCGCCGCACCCCGCACCCGCTATTCAGGCTGGGCGAAGCGCAATATATTGCCGAACGGATCGGCCAATTCGAAACCCGGCCCGCCCGGCCCATCCTCCGGACATCCCGGCTTCGCATACCGATAGTCCTTGCCCGCCAATTCGGCATGCAGCGCCTTGATGTCATCCACCGCGATCCACGCCACCGATCCGGGGGTGCCGTCACCCGTGATGCTCACTCAAATGCACCGTCGCCGACGACCGCGACAACTGCGCGTACAACGGAAAGTTCACACCGAACCGGTGTTCCCAGTCGACGGTGAATCCCAGATAGTCGCAGTAGAACTCATACGCCTTGGCACTATCGAATATGCGCAGCACCGGGATGGGCGTCGCCAATCGGACCGCATCGGAAGCCATGCCCGGAATACTGGCAGCCGCTACCGACATGATCGATTCCCTCCGGCATTTCCGCAGCTAGAGTAGAATTTCTCGATGTGGACGCAGCTGGTGTTACCCGGCTCGACGGATTCGGGGTGAGCGCGGCTCGCAAGCTCGAATTCGGGCATGTGGGCCACTGGTACGCGCCCCCGGACAGCGATTTCTCCGGCTCGGTCGCGGTCGAAATCGACCCCGGCGACGGCTCGTCCGTGGTCGTTTTCGTGCGCGCTCCCAACCGTCGCGATGTCCCCGGCGACTTCCACCCGGACGATCAGGTCTGCCTGGTCATGCCCGAGGATATCGCCGACTTCCTCACTCCCAGCTGACCAAGTCACGCATCCTGCCGCACCTGTTTCGGGCGCTCGGAAACCGGGCTGATCCCTAGAGCGGGTGCGCGATTGTGTGGTGGGACAAGGGAGTTGGGGGCAAGACGAACCGGGCTGCGGGGGTAACGGGCAGCTCAGGATCAGGCGATAGCCAGGGAAGAAAAGGCTCGTGCTCGATGTTTTTCTAAGAGGACTGTTGGACGACCTAATTTCGGGTATCCACCCGATAGTGCCAGGATTTCCGCCATCGGAAGTGCTAGCACTTGCAAGCACTTAGCTTGCATCGTACTGTGGCGGCAGACACAAAGGAGTGCCGAATGCTGGTCAAGTCGATGAGGACGCTGGCGGAGGTGCGCGGAGACGAACCGTTGACCGCCGCCTACCGTGCCGGACTCCGGTCCCGCACCTACCGGACCGTGTCGCTCAACAAGCCCGCCGCCGCACCCGAAGTCATCCCGGTCACCACCGCGGACGGGGCCCAGCTCAGAGTCCATGCCTACGGTCCCGCCGAGGGCGATGTGATCGTCTTGATCCACGGCTGGAGCTGCTGCATCGAGTACTGGAATCCACAGATCAACGCATTCGCCGAGCGGTACCGCGTGGTTGCCTACGATCAGCGCGGCCATGGCGAGAGCACCCTCGGCAGCACCGGCCCGAGCGCCCAGACGCTGGCCGACGATCTCGAAGCCGTGCTCGAGGCCACCCTCCCGCTCGGCAAGCGCGCCGTGCTCGTCGGCCACAGCATGGGTGGAATCACCCTGCAGGCGTGGGCATCTCGCTATCCGGAACAGGTCACTCGACGCGCCTGCGCGGTCGTCATGGCCAATACCGCGGCCAGCGATATCCGCTACGAAACCGATCTGCTGCCGCTGTTCAACAAGCCGCTCATGGTGGCCAATCGCCCGGTGACCGTACTCGGCACCAGCGTCCGCGTCCCGCTCGTCATCGCGGAAACCGCACTCACCGCGCCGATTCCGCTGCCGGGCGGCTGGCCGGTCAGCGCGCTCTTCAAGGCCCGGGTGATGTCCAAGTCCGCCACCCGCGACGAGGTGGACTTCGCACTCGGCATCGTCCGCTCGTGTCGCCCGTTGACCCGCGGCCTGCACGCCGCCGCCCTCGCCGACCTGGACCTAGGCGACGCCGTCAAGCATCTGACGGTGCCGACCACGGTCATCTCGGGCTCCGAAGACCATCTGCTGCCCGAGCGCATGTCCCGCCCGATCGTCGAGGTGTTGGCCCGAGCGGGGCACCTTGCCGATTACCAGGTCTGGCCCACCGGCCACCTCGGCAATATCGAGGCCGCCGACCGCTTCAACACCCTGCTCGCCGACGTGGTCGAGCGCGCTGATCCCCGCTCGGCCGCCGCAGGCTGACCCGATCAACCTGGTCGCGGGCCGGTGCCGGACCGGCCCGCGACGTGTCGCTGCGGCATCGGCCGGAATCTTGATGCTAAAAGCTTGGGTATGAACAGGGGTGTAATCGAAGGGGTACCGAAATCGCGCTGTGCGCGATCAATGGTCGGCATCGCAATGGTGGGGATGCTTGTCGGTACGGCGCTCGAAGCGCCGACTGCACTAGCCGACGAGTTCACCAAGTCCGCGAATATCTCTACGGATACGACATCGGAGGATGGTTCGCGCATAACCGACGTCGAGTACATCGACGATCGAAATATCCGACTTCAGGTCTATTCTGCGGCGATGTCCGCTGAATTTCCGGTAGAAATCCAACGTCCTGCGGATGACTCCGTACCGCGGCCGACTTTGTATCTACTGAATGGTGCTGGCGGCGGTCAGGATGATGCATCATGGCAGGCGCAGAGCGACGCGCGCGAGTTCCTTTCGGATAAAAACGTCAACCTGGTCCAGCCGATCGGCGGCAGGTTCAGTTATTACACCGACTGGATCAAGGACGATCCGGTACTCGGACGCAATAAATGGAAGACCTATCTCACCGACGAATTGCCACCGCTGATCAATGCCGCGCTGGGCACCAACGGAGTCAATGCGATCGCGGGAAATTCCGCGTCCACTGCCACGGTGCTGGCCCTGCCCATTGTCAAACCCGGCCTCTTCCGGGCGGCCGCCGCGTACAGCGGCTGCGCACAGACAAGCGATCCGATCGGCTCCAGGTTCCTGGAGCTCACGGTCGCCTGGGGCGGCGGAAACGCCGACAACATGTGGGGCCCGGTCGGTTCGCCCGAATGGACGGAAAACGATCCGTATCTGCACGCCGATAAATTGCGCGGCATCGAGCTCTACCTTTCCTCGGGCAATGGCCTGCCGGGAAAATATGACACGCTGGACGGACCACATGTCCAGCCCGGCCTCGATGGACTGACAAATCAGCTCACGCTCGGCGGCGTTATCGAAGCAGCCGCCAATTACTGTATGCGGAATCTCCAGGCAAAGCTGATATCGCTCGGTATTCCGGCGACCTATAACTTCGATCAGGGCACGCACTCCTGGGGTTATTGGGAAGACGAATTGAAGCGCTCGTGGCCGGTACTCGCGCGCGGACTCGGCTTGGCATAACGCGTCGGACACCGACACGCTATGTAACCAAATAGTCCGGTTCGTGACGGATGTGACATAGCTTCATCGAATACTTCGACGCGTAGTCAGGAGGCGGCTCGATGATGTCGGGTAGCGGGACGGTCTTGGTCGCTGGGCAGCGGGGCCTGTTTCGCGGTATCGCCGGCCAAGGCGACCAGCAGGTCAAGATCGAGAATATGTGCTACGCCGCCCTCTGCGGCCAGCTCCTCGACAGCGGCGGACCGATCCTCGCAAGCACCAAGGCCCTCGGCCGCAGCAGTGCCATCGTGACGGTCAGCTCCTCCTTCGATCTCGGCTGCGGCCACGTCCCACTGCTCCTCGGCCAGCCGATCAGCACTGTGCCGCAAGAGAATCCGGGCTCGACCATCCGGACGAGCTGATCCACATGAGCTCATGCACCCATCGATACGGAAGGCAAACACAGCTGAGGAGTGAGCCGATGCTGCGCTTCGTCGCGGCCGCTATCGCGGTCGGTGCGCTCGTAGTTTGTGCCGGTCCAGCCGTTGCCGAAGGTTTGGGTGACAGCGTCGTCACGTTCGTCGACAGTGTGGACGACGGTGCCGCGATGTCCACCGACGCTCTGGGCGATAGCGGCACTACGTCCACCAACCGACTGAACGACCGCGCCGCCACATCCGCCGATGCCCCGAACGACGGTGCCGCTTCAGCCTCGGATGGTCTGGGCGATAACGTCGCCACGTCCGTCGAAGAGACCGATGGCAACATCGAGTTCCCGCCCGCCGCGAGCCGACACGACAGCCGCACGACAGCCGCCGGCGACCTGGACAATGACGTCACCACAGCCGCCGACGGACTGAACGACAGCCGCACCGCTTCCGCCGAAGAGACCGACGACGACATCGCTGTCACCCCTGCTGCCAGCCCATACAGCTCGGCCGCAACAGCTGCTGGACTCGCACTCTCACTGATCCGTCTCGGCACCAAGGCCCTGGCCCTGACGGTGGTACCACTGCATCAGTTCCCCGCCTTCGACGCCGTCATCACGCACGAAAGCGGTTGGGATGTCTTCGCCATAAACCCGGAAAGCGGCGCCTACGGCCTCGGCCAAGCACTGCCCGCCGACAAGATGCGAACCCACGGTGCGGACTGGCGCTTCAACCCGCTCACCCAACTCCGCTGGACCTACGACTACATGAACGAGCGCTACGGCGGCCCCGACGGGGCCTGGGCATTCTGGCAACGACACCACTGGTACTGACGCATTGCGGTCATCGGGACTTCGCGGGTGCGCGGTGTAGTCCTTTCCAGTCGTAGTATCGTGCCACGACACCGCCCAGGAGCAGTCCGATGACCAGGCCGGCCAGGGTCATCCAGATCGCGCGGCTGAGTCCGGCCGAGCCGTCGGCGTTGAAGTACAAGATGGCCCTGATGCCGAGGTACACCTGGTGCATCGGTTCGAAATCGGCAAGCCGGGCAACGGATTTCGGCAGCGCTTCGATCGGGATGGTGCCGCCGGAGGAGGGCAGGCCGAGCACGATGAACAAGATGAGGTTGACCAGCAGACCGGCGGTGCCGAGCGCGGATACGACCGACAGCGCCGTGACACCGACCGCGATGATCGCGAAGGTGCTGTACAGGAACAGCAACAGCGGCCGATCGATCGGCATACCCAGCCAATGCCCGATCGCCATGAATATCCCGGCCACGACCGGCGCGGTGCCGGTGACCACGCCCCACTTCAGCAGCAACGTCCGCAACCGGGAAATCGGCGTCGGCGGATAGTGCACGTACCAGGGACCGAATTCGGTCGGCGCGAAGCCCAGCGACGAATCGACCATCGAATTGATCACGATGGTGCCGGTGAATCCGGCCAGCAGCACCATCATGGTGTAGAAGAAGGCCGTCAGTCCGCCGCCCGTACCCGACGGCAGCGGATGAAACGGCGCAACGACCACATCGATCGGCTTGGCCAACATCAGCCGACTCAGGCCGACCAGTTCCGGTGCCGATCCAGCCGATTGCAGCTGGTCCCGTACGGTCTCGGTGAGCTGCTTGCCGACCGTCTGATTCGCTTGTGCGAGTGCGTTTCCGGCGATCGACTGCACGACCTGCGGCGAGAACGACCCGGTCCGCGGATTGGTGTACACCGTGATGATCGGCTGGGTGACATCGCCGGGCACCACGCTGGCGGTGGCGAGAATTCCGAGTCGCTTGGTGAAATCGCTCGGTATGACGATCGCCCCGTACACATTGCCCGTGTTCAACTGATGCTGTGCCTCGTTGATGCCGAGCACCCGCAGATCGATCTTGTCGCTGGGAATCTGCTGTACGAGCGCGTCACTGATCTGCTTGCCCACATTGGCCGGCTTCCCGCTGATCACATCCCCGCTGTCCTGATCGACCAACGCGATCGGAAAACCGTGCAGATGCTTCACCGGATCGACCACATACGCGAGGTACATCGTGGCCAGCAGGGCCATGAGCAGCGACACCACCACAGCGGGCCCAAGCCAGACCCGCGCGCGCACCCGATGCGAGCTCGTCTGATCAACCTCTTGCGGGTTTGTCATGACAGCACCGTAAACGGAGTGATTGCTGGACTGTGTTTCAGGTCCAGGTCAGGCCAGGATCTGGCGATGGAAGTGTCCCAGGTCACGGATCGCGGCTCGGGCGTCGGCGAGCAGATCCGCGGCGAGGTGATGGACGTGCGGGGCACGATCCCAGATTTGCAGCCGCACCGGGACGTTCGCTTGCGCACAGCGTTCGACCAGCATCTCGGCGTCCGGCAGCAGGCATTCGGTGGAGCCGACCTGAATCAAGACCGGTGGTAGACCGGTGAAATCGTGGTTGACCGGCGACCATGTCGGGTCGAGTTCGCCGTCGCGGGCAACGCCACGCCGCACGATCATGTCTATGCCCTGAGTAGGTAGATAGGAATCGCGGTGCCGGTTGGGGTGGGTGTTGCGGATCGTCGAATCGAAGTCGGCCCATGGTGCGATCGCGGAGATGCCGCCGGGCATCGGCAATCCGTATTCCCGAGTCGCCAGCGCCAGCCGGAAGGCGAGCCCGCCGCCGGCCGAGTCACCGGAGACGATGATGCGCTCGGGTTGGAATCCCTGTTCGAGGAGGTACTCATAAGACGCGACGGCGTCATCGAGAGTTTCGGTGAAATGCGCTCCAGGTAGTTGTCGGTAGTCGACATTGAACGCGGGCATTCGGCTGGCACGTCCGATTTGGGCGACGAGGCGCCGATGAGTGTTCAGGCCGCAGCTGAAGAACCCGCCACCGTGGAAGTACAGCAATGCTGAATCACGTTGTTGCCGCGGGTCGGCGAGATCGTCGTGCCACAACCATTCGGCGCGCACGTTGCCCGACCGAACGGTCCGGCGTTCGGTGCCGTTCGGAGGGGGGACAAGTACGGCGGCCGGCAGGTCGATGAGACGGCCGAGCCGGAGCAGCTCGAGCGGGCCGCAGCCAGCTATCCGCGTCATGGCTGCCAATCCGAGCCCGACGGTGCCGCGCAGTAGCGGATGGGCGATTCGGGTCCCGATACTTGCCTGGTTGGATTCTTCAACGATCGGTTGTGACGCTTCAGGCCACGGGATAGCCGTCACCGGCGTGGCTTGTGCCATTCGAAACCCTCATCAATTGGGCACACACGGTGCGATATCAAAGGTCGACCTCCTGCTCACGACTGTTACCTGAGCGTTATAGGACACTGTTACCAGCGTTACAGATCCGTCACCCGCCGGCATGGGTAAAAACACCCACTTCGGCACCCACCTACACAGCTCGCGTAGGTTGCGTCGACATTCGGACGCACCGTCGGGCACTACTCGGGCACAAACGCCCAGCGCGCAGGCCAGGGCGATCCGGTAGCTATCACTTCGGCGACGACCTGCACACATCGGACCCTCGCCGAGCCCCTGGCACGGCTAGATTGGGTTTCATGGGGCGAAGTAAGCCCACTCGCGTGGTCGGTAACCTGCCATTCGCGGTGACAAGTTTCGTCGGACGGCAACGGGAGATCCGCGAGGTCCGGGAGTTGCTCGCGACGGCACGGTTGGTCACGCTCACCGGTGTGGGCGGTGTCGGAAAGACCCGGCTCGCCAGCGAGGTCGCGGCCGTTGCCGGCCGATCGTTTCCGGATGGGGTGTGGCTTGTCGACCTGTCCGGCGTCGGCGATGCCGATCTGGTGGCGCAGACGGTGCTGACCAGCCTGGGGTTGGATGTATCGAACCGGACGATCGAGGAGCAGCTCGTCGAGCACCTCACCGACATGCAGGCATTGATCGTGCTGGACAACTGCGAACACCTGGTGGATGCGTGCGGCGCGCTGTGCAATCTGCTGCTGCGATCCTGTGCCGGGCTGCGGATTCTTACCACCAGTCGCGAGTTGCTCGGCGTCGCGGGCGAGCACGTGTACACGGTCCCACCGCTGTCGATGCCGAGCCCCTACCTTCCGGTCACCCTCGGGGCGCTGGCCGCCTACGATGCCCCGACGATGCTGGTGGAGCGGGCTCGGGCGGTGCGCCCGGAGCTGACCCTGACCGAACGTGATGCGGATGTGGTGGTGCGAGTCTGCGAGCGGCTGGACGGGATTCCGCTGGCCATCGAGCTCGCCGCGACCCGGCTGCGGTCGCTGTCGCTCCCCGCGGTCCTGGACCGACTAGAGGACCGGTTCATGCTGTTGGCCGGGTCCATCCGGGCCGCGGTACCGCGCCAGCGGACGCTGCGGGCCCTGATCGACTGGAGCTATGAGCTGTGCCAGCCGTCCGAACAGCTACTGTGGGCGCGGCTGTCGGTGTTCACCGGCGGATTCACCCTGGCCGCGGCCGAAGGGGTATGCGCTGGTTCCGACCTGCCGCGGGAACGCATTCTGGACCTGATCGACCATCTGGTCGCGCAGTCGATCCTGGCGCCCGTACCGACCGACGGCCCGCCGCGGTATCGGATGCTGGAAACGATCCGTGAATACGGGTGGCACCGGCTGGCCGAGCGGGACGAGACCGGCGCCCTGTGCAAGCGGCATTGCGACCACTACCTCGCGCTCGCCGAGCGGATCGCCGGAGCCTGGAACGGACCGGGCCAAGCGGCCGGTCTGGCCGAGCTACGCGCCGAGCGCGACAACCTGCAGGCGGCGCTTGAGTGGGCGACGAGCACGCCAACGGCCGCCAACGAGGCGCTCGCGCTGGTCACCGCCCTGCGCTATCACTGGTGCGCCGACGGGTTCCTCGGTGAGGGACGGCGGTGGACCGATAAGGCGCTGCGGGTCGCCGACCAAACCGGCCCGGAGCGGATCTCCGCACTGTGGGTCGCGGGATGGGTGCGGCTGCTGCTCGGCGAATTCGAAGCGGCCACGGCGGCGCTCGACGAATGCGCGGCGGCAGCGGCGGCGGTGGGCGACCGGCACGCGCTGGGCTGGGTGAGCTGTCTGCGCGGCACGACAGAGATGTTCCCCGGACACCTCACATCGGCCATCGCGGCCTTCGAGAAGACCGTCGCGGACTACTCGGACGACGATGATGTGGTCTGCATGACGCTGTTCCAGCTCGCCCTGGCCCAAGCGAACGCCGGTGACCGCAGCGCAGGTGTAACGGCCCACCGGGGCATCGCATTGGCCGACCAGCGCGGCGAGCGGTGGACGAAGTCCTATTCGCTCTGGACCCTCGGCTACGACCAGTTCCTCCGTGGCGAATACGACACCGCGGTCGACTCGACCCGTGCCGCACTGGAGATCCAGCGCGAATTCAATGACCACGTGGGCACGGCGCTGATGATGGAATTGCTGGCCTGGATCGCCACCGCCCGCGGCGAATACCGGCACGCGGCCGGACTGATGGGCGCGGTCGGATCGGTGTGGCACCGCATCGGCACCTCGATCGCGGTGTTCGGACCACATCTGGAAGCCCAGCACTCGGCCTGCGAGCACACTCTCGATCAGTCATTGCGGCAGGCAGTGCAGCGCGCGGAAAGAGCGCGCGGCGCGGCGCTCGACCACGCCCAAGCGATCCATTACGCACTCGACCCCAGCCAGACCGCCCAGGAGCCGGACGAGCGGGAAGACACCATGCTCACCGCCCGCGAGCGGCAAGTGGCCGAGCTCGTCGCACAGGGTCTCAGCAACCGGAAGATCGCCCAACAGCTCGTCCTTTCGACACGCACCGTCGACCGTCACCTGGAAAACATCCTCTGTAAACTCGGCTACTCCTCCCGAGCACAGATAGCCGCCTGGACCGCGCGCGCACAACGACAGCCGTAACGTTGCTCGACCGCGGTGCGGACAAGACGGGCCGATGCGGTATCGACCTGGGCATACGATGTCTGTGGGTAGGACCCATTCGGCAAAAATGGGTAATTCTACGGTCGTATTCGGACGCCACAGCGCAGACGCTGGGTCGGGACAGCATTCATGGCTATCACACCGAGGCGATACATGTCCGAGCACAGATACGAGTCGAGCGGCATCCTCACCGGGGCCGAACCCACCATGATGATTCGGCGCTGTGGGCGCTGCTGCAAGTTGTTCGCACCGCTGACGGCCGAGTGTTCGACGTGTCGGACCTGGGACCTCGAGTGGTCGCCATCGTCCGGTCTCGGTTCGATCGTGTCGTGGCGGCTCGTACACCGGAGTATGAGCCGTCCGCACGCCCAGGTGATGCCGTTGACAATCGCCATCGTGGAACTCGACGAGGGCCCGTGGGTGTACGCGACGATCGAAGGGGATGTCGCACCGGGCTCGAAGCTGCCGGTACGGGTGCGATTCGAGCCGCGTCCTCGAGTAGATCGGTTCCCGGTGTTCGCTATCTGCCCCGCGACGCCCGATTCGGACGGCGGCCTTCGCCCCGCGCCACAGTGCCGAAGTGCATCGAACGCTGTGCAGTCGGCGCATCGTCACGAGGTCGAGCCGCGCTACGACCAGTGGTGGGTGCGGACATCGCTGCGCGAGTGTGAATTCATGGAAGACACGAAGGCCTTGGACGCGGCGGCGAAAGCCCTGATCAGTTTTGCGATCCGATGGGCGCCATTCGGCGGCGCCACCGCCGGCGAGCTGCTCGTAACCTTCGGAGTCACCCGTCGCCGGTTTCTGCACATGATGGAGGAGGCGCTGGACCCACGGCGGACCGATAGCGTCCAGGTGCGCGGGGTGAAGCGGCACTTGAAGGACGCCCTGACCCAGGCGTGGCAGGCGACTCCGACCGCGCCCCCGGCCCGGATGCTGGACGAGGCCAAGCACTAGCTCGGCATCGGCCGCGGGCGCATGGGCGTGTCGCCACGCGGTAGGAATGGCAGGCAATCCACGGGGCAGCCATAGTGTGGCGCTATGACTTCCGGGAGCGGTTCGGTCTTGGCCACCAGAACCCTCGCCGTGGGTGGCAAGCGGGTCCTCGTCACGATCGGGAGGCCCCGCCCAGACCAATCGGCAGAGGGGCCGGCCTACATCTGTCGCATCGATATCGACGGGATGGCCATCGCCCCGATCCGACTAGAAAGCAGCGCGGACACACCAGCGCGGACGGTGGCGATCGGCCTGCGCAGGACCGCCGAGCACTTGGAAGTCGGTTTGGCCGAACTGCTATCCGATGCCAACATCGGCGTTGCACCGTATCGGCATTCTCCGGTTCGTCGTAGCGGTAGCCCGTCATCGGATCAATGAATGGTCGGCACCTACTGAAACCCATGTGACACAGCGATTCTGGGCGCTCGAGTGGCTGATGAAGCTCCTCGTCGCGGGGTGTGGGGCGTCGGCTCGACCCGCAGACCACACGCCCACTGCAGGCCGCATCGCCCATGAATGTCGGTGCGGGCGTGGCAATCACCGTCAGTGTCGTTTGGTGACCACAACCGGTTTGATATCCGTGGGAATGCCCGCTAAGGCGGATTCCGGGATGGCGAGCACGGTGGCGAGCACTGAGCGTGGGATGGAGTTGATCGCGGCGAGGATGCCGATGTCATCGTTGGTTTCCGCAGCGCTGGTATTGAACACGATGAGCACCTCGAGAGGTGCGTCGGTGCGGGCGTTCTCGAAGTAGTGGAAGAAGCCCTGCGGCGCGAACACGAGATCGCCCGGGTGGGCTTCGAAGGATTGGGTGCGATAGCTGCCGTCGGAATGGGTGCCGAGAATGGTCCATTTCGCGGTTCCGGAAATGTGGTAGTTCATTTCCCAGGCGCTCGGGTGCCAGTGTGGTTCGCGGATCCCGCCCGGCTCCAGTCGGACGAAGTAGACCGATCCATGCTGTCCGGCCAGCACCGGGAAGCTGCCCTCGTGGGCGCCTTGGAGGGTGCCGCCGTCGAAACGCTCCGGGTCCGCCGAGGTGAGATGGAACAGGTGCGTGGAGTTCTGCAGATTCTCGACGATCTCACCGGTGTTCGGCAGTTGGCTCGCGGCGGTGTCCGCGCAGCCGGTAGCCGCCAGCAGCCCAGCGCCCAATGCGGCTCCCCCCAGCGCCGCGGCGCCGGTCCCGATCACCGCGCGCCGGTTGACTCCGGTCGTTTCCGGTTCGGATTCGCTTGACATACGCCTCCGTTTGCACGGCGGACAGGGTAGGCAGCGACGCTGCAGCGTTCGCCAGCATATGTCCCGCTACTTCGCAACGTCAGCAGGACACCCCGACGGCGCCAGCGCAGTCCCATGCCGCGGCATGGCGCGTTGGCTCTCCAGCATACGGCCAGCAACTACAATGAAGACATGGTGGCCGAGCGGCTCCCACCGAGGTCAGTGACTCGCACAACAGTGCAATCTGGAATCATTCCAATTAAAGTGGTGGTTGTTCTCAATGGAGGATCCAGAAAAAGGAGTACACCTATGAGTGCAGCAACTCGGACCCAGCAACGCAGCAATCGTCGTCTTGCCGATGATGTCCGGAATTTCACCGCTTCCCCCCGGCTCGCCACCAATCTGCAGCGCGTACTCGTCGATCTCATCGAACTGCACCTGCAAGGCAAGCAGGCCCACTGGAATGTTGTGGGCTCGAACTTCCGCGACCTGCACCTGCAACTCGATGAACTCGTCGATGCGGCCCGCGAGAGCAGCGACACCATCGCCGAGCGGATGCGCGCCCTCGACGCGGTCCCGGACGGCCGATCCGACACCATCGCGGCGACGACGAGCCTCCCGCCGTTCCCTGCCAATGAGGTGAACACCGCCGACGTCGTCGATTTGATCACGACGCGGACCTACGCGGCGATCGACACCATCCGCGCCGTACACGATGCCGTCGACGCCGAAGACCCCAGCACCAGCGACCTGTTGCACCAGGTCATCGACTCGCTGGAGAAGTTGGCGTGGATGATCAAGTCGGAGAACCGTAAGGTCTAGCCGCCCGCACCCCCAACGACCCGCCGCCGGCCTGCCAGCTCGCGGCGGGTCGCATGCTATCGGACGCCCGGACCGGTCCCGGCCTGGTCGTGGCCCGATAATCCACTGCGATGCCCACAACGGGTAATACGCCCGGCGGCCGGGCTATGCGCCGCCACCTCGGCACATTCTCGACACTTCGTTCGCCCGGCGCATTTTCGGACACCAACTGAACTCACGGACTGTCGCAGGTGACCAGATCGAGGAGGTCAGCGGCGGCGGCACGCAGATCGTCGACGGCCTCGGCGCGGCCGGAGAGCTTGTGCAGCAGCGCCTGCTGAAACAGACCATCGAAGACCGCATACGCCGTACTCGACGAGACGGTCAGCGGTCTGCCGGACAGATCCGCGTAGCGCCGCACCACATTGTCGATCATCTGCTCCCTGCGTCGGTCGATCTCGATGACGTCGGCGCGGAAAGATTCCTCGAAGAGGCTCTGGTTGCGCAGGTCGTACCAGAGCCTGTGCAGCGGAGCATCGATGTCGAGCGTGTTGGCCATGGCGGCGCCGAAGTCCTGCCGTAACCCATCGGCCGTGGTCGCGGTTTCCACGATGCCGTCGTAGCGGGTGACGCACACCGCTTCGTACTGGCGCACCGCATGGGTGATGAGTTCGACCTTGTCGCTGAAGTAGTAGTGCAGGACGCCGTGGGTGAACTCCGAGTTCTGTGCGATCTCGCGCAGGCTGGTCCGGGCGTACCCGAGCTCAGCGAGGGTGTGTAGCGCTGCTGCGGCCAGCTGTGCGCGTCGTTCCGCGAACTTGTCGACCTGCCTGCGCGCGACGCGACTCCGCTTGGTCTCGACAACCTCGGTCACCGTCACTTCTCCCCTCGGCATCTCCGCACGACGCCCCAGTCTATCGCGGCGGCGGCAAAACCCGACCGCAGCATCTTGACAGTCGTCAAAAGAATTCTTGACGACTGTCAAAACGCGGCGCTACTGTGATCGACGTCGCAGTCGGACGGGGCGCCGCATGACCCCGTGCCGCACAAGTCATCTCGAGGAGGAGATGTCGGATGAGTGGGTACGACCTGACCGGACGCCGAGCCCTGGTAACCGGTGGCGCACGCGGATTGGGCGCCGGAATGGCTGACGCGCTGGCCCGCGCCGGTGCCGCCGTGGCGATCGGCGATGTACAGGAGGACCTCGGCAAGGAGACCGTCGAAGCGCTGCGCGCCGGGGGTGCCGTCGCCGAATTCGTTCCGCTCGATGTCACCGACGACGCGCGCTGGGAGCAAGCCGTTACCGACACCGTGGCCGCGCTCGGCGGCCTGGACATCGTCGTGAACAACGCGGGTATCGAGGTCACCAGCTTGCTGGTGGATCTGAATCCCGACGACGCGCGTCGCATGTTGGAGGTGAACGTCCTCGGCACAGCGCTGGGCATCAAGCACGCCTTTCGCGCGATGCGTCCCGGCGGGGCGGCCGGCCGGGGTGGGGCGATCGTGAACATCGCGTCGGTCGCGGCCACCATCGCTTTCCCCGGCATCGGTGTGTACTCGGCGAGCAAGTCCGCGATCGATCGCCTCACCCGTGTCGCCGCCATGGAATCCGGCAAGCTCGGCTACGGCGTCCGAGTGAACTGCGTCTACCCCGGGCTGGTCCCGACCGAGATGGGCACCGGGCTGGCCAACGACGTCGCCGAGATCGGTCTGTTCCCCAGCGCCGAGGCCGCTGTCGGCGCCGTGGTCGACCTGACTCCGCAGGGACGGCTCGGCGAGGTCTCCGATATGGCCGATGCGGTGGTGTTCCTCGCCTCCGACGCTGCCCGCTTCATCACCGGCGCCGGCCTAGCGGTCGACGGCGGCATGGGCATGTGAGAACCGAACGACATCGAAAGGTCTGATATCCGATGAGCACCGACAAACCCGTCGTCGTCTACGGCGCCTCGGGCTACACCGGCCGACTGGTCTGTGAGTACCTGCGCGAGTTCAACATTCCGTTCGTCGCCGCGGGACGGGACAAGTCCCGCCTCCAGGAGGCGATGGACAAGATCCCCGGCATCGAGACCATCGATCACGAGATCGTCGAGGTCGCCCACGAGGTGGCATCGTTGACCGAGCTGTTCCGCGGCGCCTCGGTGGTCTGCAATACCGTCGGCCCGTTCTCGCAGTACGGCCACGAAGTGGTGCAAGCATGCATCGCCGCGGGAACGCACTACCTCGACACCACCGGCGAACAGGACTGGCTCATCGCGTGTGACGAGGAATACGGCAGCGATATGGCCGAGCGTGGACTGCTGCTCTCGCCGGGCATCGCGCAGATGTACACCACCGGCGAGATCGCCGCCAACCTCTGCCTCGAGACGCCGGGCATGGACACCCTGGATATCCAGGTCTTCTGGAAGGGTTTCCCGACGGTCGCGTCGACGAAGACGATCCTGGTCAACGCCGCGCTGTCCAAGGCTTACTACCTGGAACAGAACCAGTACGTCGAGTGGCCCGCCGACGGCGGACTCTACGACGTCGTGGTCCCCGGCCAGCACGAGATCGGGCTCGCCCTGCCCTGGGGCGGCACCTCGCATCCGGTCTGGTTCAAGCGCGACCCGCGCGTCGCGAACGTCAAGGTCCTCGGCGGCGTCTTCAACCGGCCGCTGATGCTCGGCGTCCCGCAAATCGTGCAGGCCGTGGTCGAACAGGTGAAAGACCTGCCGGTGGCAGAGCAGTACCGCGTCTTGTCGGAGCAGGCGGCGGCGGTGCGCAGCGAAATGCCGCCTCGGGAGAATCCGCGTATCAACACCTCGGTGGACTCGGTGCACGCCTCGGGTCCGCTGGCACGCGCCCACTGCGTCATCTACGGCAACTGCAACTACAAGCAGACCGGGCTCCTACAGGCCTACGCCGTGAACTCGCTCCTGCAAACGCCGCCGAAGCGGAACGGGTTCGCCTCGGCCTGCCAAGCGTTCGGTCACCGGGAACTGCTCGGAGTGCTGCGCGGATTCGGACTCGTCTCCGAGCCCGTTCTCACCGTGCAGCGCTGATCACGCATCGGTCCGTCCGGCGCAACGGCGCGCCGGACGGACCGAGCCGCATAGTCCCATCCGCTGCGCTCCGAAAGAACGATTGTGCGTCTGACCGAATATCTCGACAAGGGCGCCTCGCTCGGCGCGACCATGCCTTGCCTGACCATGAGCGGGAACACACTGACCTATCAGCAGGTACAGCGCCTGTCCTGGCAGATTGCCCGCGCACTGCACACCTCGGGTGTGCGACCCGGCGACAAGGTCGCGATCCTGTCGGCGAACGATACCCTGGCCTTCGCCTGCGTGTTCGGCATTGCCCGCGCCGGCGGGGTCTGGTGCCCGATGAACCCGCGCAACGAAGCCGCCGAGAACCGCGAACTGCTGGATCTTTTCGACTGCACGTGCTTGATCTTCCATTCCGCCTTCGCACCGCTGGTGGAAGCCATCGCACCGCAACTGCCCGCACTGACCACCATGATCTGCCTGAACGAAGACATCCCAGGGGCGACCCGTTTCGCGGACTGGATTCGCGATTGCCCGGCGACCGAGTGGCAGGCCGATCCCGTCGACGACATCATCATGCTCGTCGGCACCGGCGGAACCACTGGGCGACCCAAAGGCGTACAGCTCACCGGCCACAACGTCGAAGCGATGACGGCGCTCACATTGATGAGCTACCCCTTCGAAGGCCGCCCGCGCTACCTGGCGCTCGCGCCACTCACCCACGCCGCCGGTGTGCTGTGCTTCCCGATCATGAGCCTCGGCGGCGAAATCGTGGTGATGCCCGCGCCCGACCTCGCCGAGTTCCTCATCCTGCTGGAACGACACCGGATCACGCACACCTTCCTACCGCCGACCTTGATCTACATGCTGCTGGACCATCCCGCACTGGCCGACGCCGATCTCGATGCGCTGCAATGCCTTTGGTACGGTGCCGCACCCATGTCGACCGCACGCCTAGAGCAAGCCCTCCAGCGAATCGGACCGGTCATGGGCCAACTGTTCGGCCAATCCGAAGCACCCATGATGGTCGCCACCCTCGCCCCGAAGGACCACTTCCGGGCCGACGGCTCCATCGCAGCCGAACGACTCGCATCCGCGGGTCGTCCCACGCCCCTCACACAGGTGGCGATCATGGACCGCGACGGCCAACTCGTGCCCACTGGCGAACGCGGCGAGATCGTCGTCCGCGGCCCCCTGGTGATGGCCGGCTACCATAAGGACCCCGCGGCGACCGCCGAAGCGTCACGTTACGGCTGGCACCACACGGGCGATATCGGCTACCTCGACGCCGACAACTACCTCTACATCGTCGACCGCGCCAAAGACATGATCATCACCGGCGGTTTCAACGTCTACTCCGCCGAAGTCGAACAAGCCCTGCTCACCCACCCCGCGGTCCAGGACTGCGCCGTGATCGGCCTTCCCGACGACAAATGGGGCGAACGCGTGACCGCCGTCGTCCAAATGCACACCGGCCGCACCGCCACACCCGAAGAACTCCGCGAATTCACCAAGGCACGACTCGGCGCCGTCAAAAGCCCGAAGCAAGTCGAGATCTGGCCCGACCTCCCCCGCTCGAAGATCGGCAAGGTGCTCAAACCCGAAATACGAGCACAATTGCGCGTGCAGGAAGGACGGTAGGAACAACGGCTCCGTCCTATCACTGCCGGTCGTGTTCCCGCCGTCTCCTCCGTTGTCTAGCTGACGGGTGAATGCGGATCAATCGCCCGGCGCCGGGACTATGGGTTTCGCGGGGTTGGCTTGTCGTGGCGCCGGCGGAGTCAACGCTGCCGCCGGCGGACCGGAGGGACGTGCACCGCCCGCCCGTTGGGGCGGGCTCACCATCATTTGCAGGGGTAGCGGCGTCAACTGTTGCGCACCCGCCGACGGCTGCCGGTCGGGCGGGTTGGTCGATGTCGAACCGTCGCACGACTTCTCGTAGTTGTTCTGCGTGGCGCTGCCGCACGAAGAAGGTGCGATTCCCTCCGCACCGGCGGTCGCGCATTCGATTCCCGCGGCAAACAACAGCAGGCCGAGCCCGGCGGCAGCTGTGGTCAGTATCCGTCGCATCGTTGTCACCACCAGATCGGATCGCCGTACACAGCAACGGAATTGTCCGCAGTGGGCGTCGACATCGTCGCGATCGCGTACGAACGCAGACTTACCGGGCCTCCACAGGAATCAATTTTGATCTGCACCTGTTCGGCGGTCACCGAACCATGCTGTCCCGAAAGCTCTTTCGTACCGAAGGGAACTGTCGTGATGCTTCCCGGTTTCGGCGTGAATGACACATTCGGAATTGCAACGGCGCTTCCACCGACGTTCAGCCCCGGCACCGGCGTCACCATTATTCCGACATTCGGCCCGATCGCTGCCGACATACCTATCGTGATGCCGTTGGAAACATCCACCTGGCAACCGATTTGGTAGCCGAAGGTCACGCTGCCCGCATTGACGGGAGCCTGCCCGTCCCCTGAGATATCGGCCACCGCTTTCAGACTGACGAACCCCTCGCGCGTGAACGGGGTCGCCGCCAGGTTCGGAACCGGGTCGAAGTTTTCCGCCGTCTTGGTGACCCGCAGCACCCAGCCGTCGTCGGTGGTCGTGTCTCGAGACTTGTCCGACAACGTGTCCGCTGCGGCTGGCCCAGCGGTCGAGACGAGAAATGCCGCTGCCGTCAGCGTGCACAGCAGAGCGGCCCTGTTGTAGTTCATCGAGTTCCTAAAGATGTCACGAGGTTGATCATTGAGCAGTTCCCGGTCTGGAACCACACCTGACGCTGCGCAAGGAATAGCGGCCGCGATCCCCGGCTCGGCCCGAATGATCCTGGACCGGACTGGGATTCGTCTACCGCACGGTGAGCATAACGTCGACTCCCGCATGCCCCACCGCCGCGATGACGCGGGGGCGGGCCGAGGGTGCGGCCAATGGGCGGAGATGCGAAGGCGAGGGCTTGCGTTGCCAACGAACATTCCATCCAATCAAGTGAATCATTCACCGCAGTGAACTATTTATGTATAGAACGATATATCGGTGATGGCATAAGAGCAAGCGAACGGGAAGCCCGGACCGCAGCGACCGGGCGGACCGCGAAGACGATTATCGGTACCGGGATTCGAGGCAGGGCTCACAGCGCGCGCAGGCGCGGAGCCAGGTCGCACTGGAACAGGGCGTGGAAGACCAGGTAGTTGAGGCCCGCGTCGATATGGGGCTTGATCTGGCGACCGCCTGATCGGGGTCGCTGGCGACGATCCAGCGCTTGGCGATCTGGTCGATCGGAAGGGCGTCGGCGGCGGCTTCCATTTCGATCGGGTCGGTGATGCTGTGCTTCTGCTCCGGGTGAGCGAGAGTGGGGCCCAGAAGCGGGTGTTCTCCAGCGCCGGTTCGGGATCGTGTCGTAGGAGATCTTGATCTCGATCATCCGATCGACGTCACCTACGGCGCGTCCCGCCTTCGCGGCGCCCTCGGCGAGCGCGGGCATCAGCTTCTCGATATAGAGTCCATGCCCTTGCCGGAGTTGCAGATGAAACCGTTGCCCGCGCGGCCCTCGTAACGCGCGACCAGGGACCGCCAGCCGCGTGGCCAGTGGTCGCATGCATCATGCGGCGGCGGACGCGTTGAACCACGCGGTGAGCAATCCTGGCTGATCAACGGCCACGTCGAGCGACTTTGTCGGGACTTGGTTGGAGTTGCAGCCAGACGGGTAGAAGTTCAAGGCGGTCGAAACCCGCCTCTACCTGGGAAATGGAGCCGCCTGGGGGAATCGAACCCCCGACCTTTTCATTACGAGTGAAGCGCTCTACCGACTGAGCTAAGGCGGCGTGCCTTTCGGCGTCGCGAGTCTATCGTCTCGGTGGTCGGATCGCGAAAACGGGAGGTCATCGCAGTGCGATCGGCAGGCTGGACGGCTGCGTCCGGTCTGAGTCGGCTGCATAACTCGCCAGTTGAGCATTGGGGCGGATCCCCCGACCTTTTCATTACGAGTGATGCGCGCGAAGTGTCGACGGTTGGGAATCGGCTACGCGGATTGGGCGGAGATGAGGGAGGCGACCATGGCGGCGAGGGCGAAGCGGGGTTTGACGTTGAGGTCGAGGGCCTCGCGGCAGGCGAGGACGGCTTCGATGGAGCGGAGCAGTCCCTCGGGGTGGACGCGGTCGGCGAGGTCGTGGATCTGGTCGGACATATCGGGGTGGGTGAGGGTGACACCGGAACCGTTGCGGGCGGCGCCGAAGCGGACGGCGAGCGCGTCGCGGTAGACGCCAGCGACGTCGATAAGGGCGCGGTCGAGGGCATCGCGGCCGGTGCGGGTAGCGCGGGATTTCTGTCTGCGCTCCAAGTCCTTGAGCACACCGGCGGAACCTCGGGTCGCGCCCGCGGCGCCCTTGCCGGTACCGCCAGCGCCGAGTGCGGTCGCCAATTCTTCGCGTTCACGTTCGTCGCGGGCCGCGCTCATCTGTTTGGCCTCGTCGTCGGCGGATTTCACCAATTCGTCCGCGGCCACAAAGGCGGCACCGGGCCGCGAAACCGCGCCAACCAACGCCAACGCCCGCTGCCGACGAGCACGCGCCTCCGCATCGGTGGCCAGCCGTCGAGCCCGGCCGACATGACCGCCACTCACCGATGCCGCCCAGGTTGCGGTCTTCTCATCGAGCTTGTCACGCTCCCGCAGCACATGCGCGATGGCGGGCACCGTGGGCGTCACCAGATGCACGTGCCGACAGCGCGAACGCAGCGTCACAGAGATGTCCTCCGGATCCACCGACGGCGCGCACAGCAGGAATACCGTCCGATCCGGCGGCTCCTCGACCACCTTCAACAGCACGTTGCCCGCCGCCTCGGTCAACCGATCGGCGTCCTCGATCAGCACCACCTGCCATCGACCGGTGCTCGGCCGCCGCGCGGCGATCTGCACGATCTCGCGCATCTCCTTGGTAGAGATACTCAGCCCCTCCGGAATCACCCGCCGCACATCGCCATGCGTGCCGGCCATCGTGGTCGTGCACGCGTGGCACCGACCACATCCGGGCGGACCCTCGTCCGTACACTGCAGCGCGGCCGCAAAGCACAGCGCCGCAACCGATCTCCCCGATCCGGGCGGCCCGGTGAACAGCCACGAATGCGTCATCGCACCATTGCCGGTCCCCCCGCGCGCGGCGACCGCGGCCGCCCGCAATTCGGACTCGACCGCATCCTGCCCAACCAGCCGATCGAAGACACCCGCCACGCCGTACACCCTAGCCGCCTCCACCGACAGCCTCGGCCCGGCTTTCGCGTCCGCGCGGCCATCGGCTGCGCGGGTCCGAGTCAGGCTCGCTGGTAGGTGGTGTTGGCGCCGTCGAGCGCCTCCCGGATGATGTCGGCATGCCCACTATGGTGGGCGATCTCGCGCAGCACGTGCAGCAGCGTGAAGCGCACTGTCCACCAAACGCGGTCGGGCGTCCACGGTGTCGTCGGAGTCGGGATGGACGTGCTCAGATCCGGCTCGCTGCGAATCAGCTTCGCGGTCGCCTCCGCCACCTCGTCCCAGGTGGCCAGCAGTCCCGCAACCGTATCGTCGGGCGCCATCACATATTCGCCCTCGAACTCGTCCAGTTCCTGCTTCGCCGTCTCATCACGCTCGACGATGACCTTTGTCCAGTGCCGCTCACAGTTGACGACATGATGCAACAGTCCACCGAGCGTCAACTCGCTGACCGTGGTGCGCTGCCGCGCCTGCTCCTCATCGATACCCCGCAGCGTGATGCGGAACAGCTCGCGCTGACTGGCAAGTACGAGGATGAGATCTTCACGTTCCTGATCGACGGCCATGGTCGTTCCCTTCCCGGTCGAGCTTCGATACCGGGGCGAGGCCACGGCATCGACGAAACCGTCAAGACTTCTTCGCGGCCGCCTTCTTTGCGGTGGTTTTCTTTGCGGCGGTCTTCTTGGCGGCGGTCTTCTTCGCCGCCGTCGCCTTCTTGGCCGGCGTCTTCTTGGCCGCCGCCTTCTTAGCGGTCTTCTTCACCGGACCACGCGCGCGCCGATCGGCGAGCAGTTCCGACGCCCGCTCATCGGTGATCGAATCGACCTCGTCGCCCTTGCGCAGGCTGGCATTGGTCTCACCATCGGTGACGTAGGGACCGAAGCGCCCGTCCTTGATCACCATCGGCTTACCGGTGGCCGAATCGTTCCCGAGCTCGCGCAGCGCCGCGGTACTGGCGGTCTGGCGTCCACGTCGCTTGGGCTCGGCGTAGATCTTGAGCGCCTCATCCAACGTCACGGTGAAGATCTGATCCTCGTTGAGCAGCGAACGGGAATCGGTACCCTTCTTCAGATACGGGCCGTAGCGCCCGTTCTGCGCGGTGATCTCCTCACCGGAGACCGGATCGGCACCGACAACGCGCGGCAGCGACAACAACTTCAGCGCATCGTCGAGCGTAATCGTGGCCAGATCCATACCTTTGAACAGCGATCCGGTCCGTGGCTTGGGCGCCGCAGCCTTTTTCGCGGTCTTCTTCGCCGGCCCTTCCTCGGCCGCGGGCTCCGGCAGGATCTCGGTGACGTACGGTCCGAAACGTCCTTCCTTGGCGACGATTTCGTGTCCGGTCGCCGGATCGACGCCCAGCGCACGTCCCTCCTGCGGTGTCGAGAAAAGGTTCTCGGCGACCTCGGGGGTCAGCTCATCCGGCGGCAGATCATCGGGCAGGTTCGCCCGCTGCGAAATCGAATCCCCTTCCGGGTCATCGGGATTGGTGACCATGCGCTCCAGATACGGTCCGAACCGGCCGACCCGGACCACAACGTCGCGACCCGCGCCGTCGACGAACAGCTTGATCGAATTGACCTCGCGGGCATCGATATCATCGAGCCGGTCGCCGACCATCCGCTTCAGACCGCCGGAGCGCGCGACCGAACCCTCGACACCGTGATCGCCACCGAAATAGAAGCTGGACAACCAATTTCCGCGCTGCTCACGCCCGCCCGCGATGGCATCGAGGTCGTCCTCCATCGCGGCGGTGAAGTCGAAATCGACCAGCCGACCGAAGTATGCCTCCAGCAGACCGACCACCGCGAAGGCGACCCACGACGGCACCAGCGCACTGCCGCGCTTGTACACATATCCGCGGTCGAGAATCGTCTTGATGATCGACGAATACGTCGAAGGCCGACCGATGCCGAGCTCCTCGAGCGTCTTGATCAACGAGGCTTCGGTATACCGCGCGGGCGGATTCGTGCTGTGCCCATCGGGATTCAGCTCCACCGCGGTAACGCGCTCACCCTCGTCGAGTGCGGGCAGCCGGGATTCGGCGTCATCGGACTGACCGCCCGCCTCCTCGTCGACACTCTCCACGTAGGCCTTGAGGAAGCCCGGGAAGGTGATGGTCCGACCGGAGGCCGAGAACACGCACTCTTCGCCGGTACCCGCGACACCGGTGATCCGCAGCGTCAGCGTGGTGCCCCTGGCATCGGCCATCTGCGAGGCGACCGTGCGCTGCCAGATCAGCTCGTAGAGCCGGAACTCGTCATTATCCAACCGCGCATGCAACTGGCCCGGGGTCGCGAAGGTATCGCCCGCCGGACGGATCGCCTCATGCGCCTCCTGCGCGTTCTTCACCTTGCGGGTGTACTGCCGGGGCGTCGGATGCACATACTCCGTGCCGTACAACTGGGTCGCCTGCGATCTGGCCGCGGCGATCGCCGACTCCGACAGCGTGGTCGAGTCGGTACGCATATAGGTGATGTAGCCGTTCTCGTACAGCCGCTGCGCGACCCGCATGGTGCGCTCGGCATTGAACCGCAGTTTGCGGCCCGCCTCCTGCTGCAACGTCGAGGTCATGAACGGCGCGTACGGCTTGCGCGTATACGGCTTGGCCTCCGCGGAGGAAACGACCAGATCGGCGCCCGCGAGCGCCTCGGCGAGGCGCCGGGCATAGGGCTCGTCGAGGACCACCACGCCATTGCCCTTGAGCTGCCCATCCGGTCCGAAGTCCCGACCGGTGGCAACCCTGGTCCCGTCGACGGTGACCAATCGCGCCCCGAAGGTCCGCGGATTGGTGGCGTCACCGTTGTCCCCGCCGGCATCCAACTTCGCCGCGATATCCCAGTACTCGGCAGAGCGGAATGCCATCCGCTCGCGCTCGCGCTGCACGATCACCCGGGTCGCGACCGACTGCACCCGGCCCGCCGACAATCGCGGCATGACCTTCTTCCACAGCACGGGACTGACCTCGTAGCCGTACAGCCGGTCCAGGATGCGCCGGGTTTCCTGCGCGTCGACCAGATCGTTATCCAGATCGCGGGTATCGGCGGCGGCGGCCAGAATGGCTGGCTCGGTGATCTCGTGGAACACCATGCGTCGCACCGGCACCTTTGGCTTCAACGTCTCCAACAGGTGCCAGGCGATGGCCTCGCCCTCACGGTCGGGGTCGGTGGCGAGGTAGAGCTCATCGGCGTCGGCCAACAAGGTCTTGAGTTCGGAGACCTTGGCCTTCTTATCCGGACTCACCACATAGATGGGCTCGAAATCGTTATCGACATCGACGCCCAGGCGCGCCCAGGACTGGCCCTTGTACTTGGCGGGGACGTCCGCCGCACCGCGCGGCAGGTCCCGGATATGACCGACCGACGCCTCGACCGTGTAATTGCGGCCCAGATAGGGCGCTATTTTGCGGGCCTTGGTCGGGGACTCGACGATCACGAGACGACGCAGGGGACGGCCCTGGTCGGCTGCACCGCGGTCTCGTGTTGCCACCGGCGAATACACCTTTCCTAATCGACCCGCGCGGCGCTTTTTCGCGCTGTGCGCGGCTGGGGCAAGCGGCAGCGACGGGGAGGACGTTGCCATCAGACACGTTTATACCTTGACGCGACGTGTGGCCGAGCGCTTGCGACTCGAACCACAGAGCGTACCTGCGTCGCTGGTGATCAGTATGCAGTGCCTGTCACGACGCAGCCGCACCGCAGCTCCGTCGGTTTTTGTCTTACCCCAGATATAGCTCGTCCCTCACCACCGTTACCGGTGGTGAGGGACGAGCGAATTGTTGCGTCGCTCAGCTGAGCGCGCGAACTCCGGTGGCCTGCGGGCCCTTGGTGCCCTGGCCAACCTCGAACTCGACCTTCTGGTTCTCCTCGAGGGTGCGGAAGCCCGACCCTTGGATCTCGGAGTAGTGGACGAAGACGTCAGCGGAGCCGTCCTCGGGCGCGATGAAGCCGAACCCCTTCTCCGCGTTGAACCACTTCACAGTTCCCTGTGCCATTCTGTTCCTTCTCTTTTCTTACCGGAACGGCGGACAAGTAGGTTCGCCCACCGGGTCCGTTCCGACCGCTGTACTGTTGGTTCCCCCTGCAGGAAAGCACCAAGCACACCGACCGCAACATCGATCCTGCTGACGGTTTGGACTTTGGATCCGTCCCTCGAACACAGAAGCTTGCGACCAGGAACTAGTGAACCATGTCTTCGAGCAATTCAACAGTCGAGTTACCGACAATTTGCAAAAAAGTTGATCTTGCGAATGCGCAGGTGAGGGACACAATGCCAGAATCCAGACTTGCGGTTCGTTTGCTTGCGGATAACCGAGTCAGCATCTGGCAAACAAGCTGTGACCCAGGTCGCTATTTGGTATCGAAATGGCAGGTAGGGCTTCCCAAGCACACACGTTTCACACTTTCTGCGCGTGTCGTGGAGCCCAAGCCGTGAATCCGAACGAACCGGTGACTCGACCACGCATCGGCAACGGCCGAAGCTACGGGGGATCGTTGCTGAATCGTGTCCTGAATGGGGCCGCAGACAACGACCCCCGCCTTACGCATGTCGTCGAGCTCGCCGCGCGGCCCGCGGCCACGACTACCTGGCCCGATTGGGCCGCACCCGATGTCGTTGCCACACTGCGGGCCGCCGGGGTCGAGGCGCCGTGGACACATCAGACCAGGACCGCGGACCTCGCCGCGAGCGGCCGAAACGTTGTCGTCAGCACCGGTACCGCATCCGGGAAGTCGCTCGGCTACCAACTGCCGGTGCTCACCGCATTGCGCGAAGATCCGCTCGCAACCGCCCTTTATCTGGCGCCCACGAAGGCATTGGGTGCTGATCAGCTGCGGGCAATGGCGGAATTGACGCACGAGGGGCCATTGCGGGATGTCCATCCGGCCACGTACGACGGCGACACACCGGCCGAGGTCCGGCAATGGGTGCGTGCGAATTCCCGCTTCATCCTCACCAATCCCGACATGCTGCACGTTGGCATGCTGCGCTCGCATCAGCGCTGGGCCAGGGTGCTGCGCCGACTGCGGTATGTGGTGGTCGACGAATGCCATGCCTACCGCGGCGTGTTCGGCTCGCATGTGGCGCTGGTGCTGCGCAGGTTGCGGCGCATCGCGGCCCATTACGGCGCGGACCCCGTATTCATACTGTGCTCGGCGACCACGGCCGAGCCCGCGGCCGCGGCATCCCGGCTGATCGGCGCGCCCTGCGTCGCGGTCACCGAAGATGGATCGCCACAGGGCTCGCGCACCATCGCGCTGTGGGAGCCGCCATTGTTGACCACGCTGACCGGCGAAAACGGTGCCCCGGTTCGGCGATCCGCGACCTCGGAGGCGGCCAGGATCATGGCCGATCTGGTGGTCGAGGGCGCGCGCACGCTCGCATTCGTCAGGTCGCGACGGGCCGCCGAGCTGACCGCGATCGAGGCCCGCAGACTGCTCGCCGATGTCGATCCGACGCTCGGCGAACGGGTCGCCGCCTATCGCGCGGGTTATCTCGCCGAGGATCGGCGTGAACTGGAGGCGGCGCTGTCGGATGGATCGCTGCTGGGGGCCGCAACGACGAATGCGCTGGAGCTCGGGGTCGATATCGCAGGGCTGGATGCGGTCGTGATCTCGGGTTTTCCAGGCACGGTCGCCTCGTTCTGGCAGCAGGCCGGGCGCGCGGGTCGACGCACACAGGGATCGCTGGTGCTGCTGGTAGCCAGGGACGATCCGCTGGACACCTACCTGGTCCACCACCCGGAGGCGCTGCTGGACAAGCCGATCGAGGCCACCATCACCGATCCACACAATCCCCATGTGTTGGGCCCGCAATTGTTGTGCGCGGCGCTGGAACTGCCACTCACCGACGCTGAGGTCGATGCGCTCGGCGCGCGTGAGGTGCTGACCGATCTCGCAGGTCAGGGGTTGGTTCGCCGCCGGAACCGCGCGGTGCGGGACGGCAGCGCGCGCTGGTTCGCCACGGCTGATGCGCAGCCGCACGATGCCGTCGATGTGCGCGGTGGCATCGGCACACCCATCGCCATCGTGGATGGCGAGACCGGCAGATTGCTCGGCACCGCCGATGCCGGGCGAGCCAGGGCGACGCTACACGAAGGTGCGGTTCACTTGCATCAAGGCGATATCTACCTGGTCGATGAGCTGGATCTCGATGGCGGCGTCGCCTTCGTGCGTGGTACCGATCCTGGCTGGACCACTAGTGCCAGACAGATCACCTCCATCGCCGTCGACGCGGTGGCCGAACAGCGTCGCCACGGCCGGGTGACGACCGCATTGGCGCAGGTCAGTGTCACCAGCCA
Source organism: Nocardia sp. NPDC049707 (assembly GCF_040674855.1). NCBI lineage: Bacteria > Bacillati > Actinomycetota > Actinomycetes > Mycobacteriales > Nocardiaceae > Nocardia > Nocardia sp. NPDC049707. The sequence goes on from NZ_JBFANN010000018.1 coordinate 64,860, forward strand.
GGTGATCGGTTATCTGCGGACGCTGCGTACGGGCGAAGTGTTGGACCTGGTCGAGCTGGATATGCCGGAGCAGACGCTGCCGACCCGTGCGGTGCTGTACACGGTGACGCCCGAACTGCTCGCCGCGGCAGGCCTGGATACGCCGCGGGTACCGGGTGCGCTGCACGCCGCCGAACATGCGGCGATCGGCCTATTACCGCTGATCGCGACGTGTGACCGGTGGGATATCGGCGGCGTTTCGACCGCCGAGCATCCCGATACCGGACTGCCGACGGTGTTTGTCTATGACGGGCAGCCGGGTGGTGCCGGGTTCGCCGAACGTGGGTTCGCACAACTGCACCGCTGGTTGTCGGCGACGCTCGCGGTGATCGAGACATGCACCTGCGCGGTTGGGTGCCCGTCCTGCGTACAGTCACCCAAGTGCGGCAATGGCAACCATCCGCTGGACAAGGCGGGTGCGGCCCGCCTGCTCGCTGCGGTTCTCGGCGAATTGGCCACCGGTACGGGCGACTGAACGGCCTGGTGAAGACACCGCGCTCACTTCGTGACAGCGCCGACCTCCGGACGTGATCACTCGTGCACATGGCCAGGTGATCACCAGAGGTTGAAGGCGCAAGTCGGCGTGCCGCACCCGGCGGCGCCGGTTGTATCGGACCACCGAATAAAAAGGATTAGATTCATGTTAACTGAGCTATTGCCACGGGCATCGGCACCCGACATGCGGATTCATTCGATTGCGTTCTGCGGTTTCTCAGCAAAAGAGCCAGCAGCGCATTTATTCGACCATTGCAATTACCGAATTCCGGTGCCGTGAAGTACCACTGGTGAGTGCACGTACGCACCGGTCACACTCCAACTTCTACGGGTCCGGCACGAGCAACTGCCCGAACGGTCTGCTTTCCTAACAGACCCATTGGTATATTTCCTTCAACAGTGACGGTCGCATCCCATTGCACGACTTCACACTGCTGAATCCACACTCCCATCCGACGCGCGATCTCCTGCGCTTCCGCACATCCGACATCGGCTCCACGCGCCAGTTCCCCCGCCGCTGCCAATGCCGCCAAATCCGCCGCAGCCTGCGCCCGATGTCGCGCCACAACGACGACGCCCACCTGAGCGATCAACAGTGTCGCGCCGATCAGCGTCGCCAGCGCCAGACAGGCGAACACGGTCGCGATGCCCTCGTCCCGCCTCTCGCCGACCACATCCGCTCCGAGGGCCCGCCCCGCTCCATGGGGACCGTGCGCACCGTCGGACTGAAGTGCACCGCACCTTTGGCCAACTCGGTTGTGCGCCCGGACTCGCCCCATCACGCGACGCCACCACCCGCCTCCGGAGATACACACGCCGCGCCCGCGGCCGATTCGACCGTCCGGAACCCACCCGATCGTGACACCGCGCCGACATCCACCACCCAGCGCAACGGCACTGCGCCCATCCGCAACTCGGCCGCCGCCGGATGAAAATGCTCGGCACTCGCGGTCCACCCGGTCACGCCGTGCATCGAGACCAGGCTCACACACGCCACGCCAGGGAAACACGCTGCACCCGTATCCAACTCGGCCGCCACCGGACCCGAAGGCTCGACACACACGGTCAGACCGACGGTGGCGCGACATGTCGTTGTCCTTCACTTGTGCTGTGCCCGATAGCACGTCGCGGTCCGTTGGTCGGCCGTTGTGGGTCACGGCTCGGCTCCTGGCTCGCGGGTGGCGACGGCCTCGGCGTGCAGGACCAGTAATGGCAACAGGGGTGACCGGGCGGAGACCGTCGCGACTACTCGGTCACCCTCACTGCGCAGCGAGATGTCGGCGGTCGGCGGAGCTACCCGCCGCGCCGCCGACACCGCATTTGCTTGATCATCGCGGGCAGCCAGCCGGGCCGCTTCGCGAGCGGCGTCGACACAGCGCACCTGCGTCGACGCCGCGAGCAAGGCACCGACGCACAGCACCACCGCAACCACGATGGCCGCGAGCGCGATCGCCGCCTCAACGGTCACCGCACCCCGATCGTCACCGAGATGCGTTGTACCGCAATAGTTTAGTCGACAAACACCCGCCGCTACACCGCGGTGTTCAATGCCTTGTCGATGATCTTCGTCAGCGCGTTCACAATGCTGTCCCCGGTCACCACCCCATAAAGCACGGCCCCGAACGCCGCAGCCGCGATAGTCCCGATCGCATACTCCGCCGTACTCATCCCGTCGTCCGCGACCAGCACGCGCAGCACCCGAGCCCGCACCTCCATGCCAATGGCCCCCAGCCGACTCACCACCCGATCCTGCAACATCCCCATTCGCACCGTTTTCCCCTCTCATTCTCGCCCGCGCGGCCACTCCGCGCCGACTCGCTCTTCGCCACCACCGCCCTGGCACGGCGCTACACCGCGCAACGTCACGGAGCCCAGCATTCGGTAGCTCAGCAATGCCGCAGTCGATAGCGCACCGCGCTGTAGTGTCCGCACCGGCAGCTCTGTCCGAGCGGGCAGCGCCCGGCTCGGTCGCTCGCGGCTCGGGCATTCCCGGCTCTGGCGTTCCCGGCTCGGTCGCTCGCGGCTCGGGCATTCCCGGCTCGGGCGTTCGCAGCTGGGGCATTCCCGGCTCGGGCGTACGCGGCTGGGGCGTTCGCAGCTCGGTCGCTCGCGGCCCGGGCATTCCCGGCTCGGGCATTCCCGGCTCGGGCATTCCCGGCTCGGGCGTTCCCGGCTCGGCCGTTCGCAGCTGGGACATTCCCGGCTCGGTCGTACGCAGCTCGGCCGTTCGCAGCAGGGGCGTTCGCAGCTCGGTCGTACGCGGCTGGGGCGTTCGCGGCTCGGCCGTACGCAGCCGGGGCGTTCCCGACTCGGCCGTACGCAAATCTGTTGCTCGTAATGCGGCACTTCCCTGTCGTGCGGTTCTCACAGCAGTCCATCTCCGAGGACGCGGCCGGCGAGGCCGATTACTACCGGGACAATGCCGAGGCAGACGAAGGCTGGGAGGAAGCAGAGGCCTAGGGGGCCGCCGATCAGGACTCCGGCGCGTTCGGCGCGGGCGGCGGCCGCGTCTTCGACTCCGCTGCGGTGCTGGTCGGCCAGTTCGCCGATGGCGGTGGCGAGTGAGGCGCCGGAGCGGGCGGAGCGCTTGGCCATGCGTGCGAGTGAATCGACCTCCTCGGCGCCCGGTTGGCCTGCGCCGTCGCGGGCCACCTGGTCCCAGGCAGTTGCCGCGTCCGCACCCAGCGCCAGCAGGTCGGCTGCCTTACGCAATGCCGCCCCGAGGGCTGGCGGCGCGCTGGATGCCACCGCGCGGGCCGCAGATGCCATCGGCAACCCGGCTCGTAGGCAGGCGGCCAGCAGGTCGAATACTGAGGCGACAGTCAGCGGATCGATGTTGGTGCCGCGCGGCGACGCCGGGTCGACGGGGTGCGGGCCCACCTCTCGTAGCGTCCGCAATCGCCGATTCACCGCAACTCGTCCAGGCAATACGACCAATGCCATCGCGAGCAAAAGTACTGGCCAACTGGAAATTTCAGCCATTCCCAAACCCCTCCACTCGGGTGTCGAACCGGCAGATTTGTTTCATACGAAGACCTTTCGCGTGATCGCGTCGGTCCACAGCAAACCGATGCACGCCAAGGCCGCGCCGAGTGGCAGCAATACGGTTCCGAGGCCGGGGCTCAGCAGTACGTGTAGCGGAGCGGCACCCATCAGTTGACCGAGGCCGATACCCAAGAGCGGAAGACCCGCCAGGACCGCCGCAGTGGCGCGAGCGCCGGCCAGCGCCGCAGTGGTGCGTGTGCGAAAACGGATGCGCCCCAATAGGTCCGCGCGAGCCGCCGAGAGCAGTTCCGCGAGGGCGAGGCCGTAATGCTCGGCAACCTGCCAGGCGTCCGCGATCCTTCCGAGTTCGGCATCGACGATGGAATCGGGATCGCGCAACCCATCCGCACCGGAGCCGCCGAGTCTGCTGCGTGCCGCACTGACCGCGAAGGCACGTGCGGCCTCCCCTCGGGCCTCCTGCGCGGCAACCTCCGCCGCCGCACTCGGGTGCGCACCCACCCGCAACTCCCCGATCACGGCCTCGAGCGCGTCCAACACGTAGGCGCACTCCACACTGCGCCGCCGATCCCGGCCCGCCCGCCGCACCCGAATACCGATCGTTCCCCCGACCAACAGGGCCGCAACCAAAGGACCGACACCAACAGCCAATGCCCCAACGGCGGCGGCACCGAACACAACGCGAAACACACTGCCCCGCCCGAACTTTCGAACATCATCGGACGTGGTGAACAGCCTGACGAATCGCCGCCGTGAACCCGGCGGGGGTGCCAGCAAAACCCCGACGGCCAGACATACCAATCCCGCGATCATCGGTCGCGCCTTCCGCCAACCAGGCGCCACGACAGCGAAATCCGACCAGCAATTCCTGATGGCACCGATCCCGCGATCATCGGTCGAGTCGTTCGGTGAGGAGGCGGGTGAGGGTGGGGGCGGCGGGGGTGGGGGCTCGGTCGGCGTGCCAGGCGGCGGTTATGGTGACGCGACCTCGAGGGTCGCGGTCTACGATGCCGATTTCGCGGAGGCCGCGGGAGCCGTCGGCTCGGCGGTGGACGTGCAGTACCACCTGGACGGCTGCGGCGAGTTGGCTGTGCAGAGCAGCTCGGTCCATACCACCCAGTGCGGCAAGGGCTTCCAGGCGGGCGGGGACCTCGCGCGGGGAGTTCGCGTGGACGGTGCCCGCGCCGCCGTCGTGGCCGGTGTTCAGGGCGGTCAGGAGGTCGACTACCTCGGCGCCGCGGACTTCGCCGACGACGATTCGGTCGGGGCGCATCCGCAGGGCCTGCCGAACGAGGTCGCGGACGGTTACCGCACCGACGCCCTCGACGTTCGCGGTGCGCGCTACCAGGCGCACGACGTGGGGATGTGGTGGTGCCAGTTCAGCGGCGTCTTCGACGCAGATGATGCGTTCGTCGGCGGCGACCTCGGCTAGTAGGCCGGACAGCAGCGTTGTCTTGCCCGCGCCGGTTCCACCGACCACCAGGAAGGCGAGTCGGGCCCTAATGATTTGCTCCAGTATGAGTTTCGCGTCGGCGGGTACCGCGCCCGTCGCGGCGAGCGCATCCAGTCCCTGTGTCGCCGGACGTAACACGCGTAGCGACAGACAGGTACCGCCGTGTGCTACCGGCGCCAAGACGGCGTGCAGCCGGACTCCGAACGAATCCCCCAGTGCCGCTTGCCTTCCGGACAACCTGCCGTCGACCCAGGGCTGCGCGTCGTCGAGCCGCCGCCCGGCCGACAGCGCCAACCGCTGTGCCAGCCGACGCACCGCCGCCTCATCAGGGAAGACGACCGAGGTTCGCTCCAGCCCACGACCCCGGTCGATCCACACCGCATCCGGTGCGGTCACCAGCACGTCGGCGACCCGAGGATCCTGCAACAGCGGCTCCAACAGCCCGGCCCCGGTCATCTCGGTCTGCAACAGTCGCAATGCCCGCAGCAGATCGGTATCACCGAGCACGCCACCCGCCTCCGCCCGGATTGCCGCCGCCACCTGCGCCGGATCCGGATCCCCCGAAGCACCGGACAACCGGTCGCGCACCCGATCCAACAACTCCGACGTCACCAACGCACTCATCGCAGCCCCTGTCCGGTCGGGGCGCTGAGTACGCCGAGTACGGCGTCCGCGGCGTCGCGGAGCGGGCCGCGACGGAGGGTGAGGCCGCCGCGTTCGAGGCGGGTGGCGAGGCCGGGTTGGGCGCGAACGGCGGCCAAGAGGGGGAGGTCGAGGACCTCGGCGACCTCGCGGCTGCGGAGTCCGCCGGGGGCCGGGCCGCGGACTATCAAGCCCTGATTGGGATTTCGCTTGCCGATATGGGCGGCGACCGATTCGGCGGCGGCTACCGCGCGTAGGCGAGCTGGAACGACCAGAACGACGAGGTCGGCCGCATCGAGTATTTGATCGGCGTGTGGTCCGCGTTCGCCCGAGATGTCGCAGATCACCAAATCGCCTGCGGTACGGCCGGCTTCGATGACGGCGCGGACAGCAGCGGGGCCGATTTCGGCGGGCAAGCGGCCGGCACCGCCGCGGCCGCTGGACAGTACCGCCAGTCCCGGCGCGGCTGCCGGCAGTGCGCTGTGCAGTGCCGCGGCGGACACCCGACCGTCCTCGATGACCAGATCCGGCCAGCGCAGTCCGGCCTCGGTTTCGATGCCGAGCAGCAGGTCGAGACCGCCGCCGAGGGGTGCGCCGTCGACCAGCACCGTGTCACGCCGGAACCGCTCGGCGGCGGATCGCAGTCCGGTCGCCGCAGCCAATGTGGAGGCGCCCGCACCGCCGCTGGCACCCGCGATCGCGACGACAACACCGTCGCCCATGCGGTATTCGCCGTGCTCGGCAAACTTCTCGATAAGCCCGACCGCGGCACCGGGCAGCGCGATGACGCGCTCGGCGCCGACGACTGCGGCGGCCTGCCAATCGGTCAATCCGGGTTCCCCCTCGGTCACCAGCACGATGCCGATCCGCCGGAGATAGCCGGCTCGCGCACAGCTCTCGGCCGCCACAGTGTCCAGAATCACCAGCGGCGCCGCCGCCCAGGCGTGCCGACCAACGGGGAGCTCGCGCTCGTCGAGTTCGCGCTCCGCGGCCGCCGCGACGCGGCGCACCTCATCACACAGCCGAGTGTCGTGGATGAGTACGAGGGCGGGCGGCGGCGCCGGGGCGACTTCGAGGTTCATGCAGGTCAGCGTGCTCGAAGACGAGACCGAGCAGAAGATGCAATATGCCGAATGTGGATAACTCGGGGGGTGTGGATAAATCGGAGAGCCGAAACCGGGCGAATCTGCCCCGGAATAGAGGACGGCCCCAGCCGGGGGGGGAGGAGGCTGGGGCCGTCGGGGTTCAGCCCCGGGGGGTCGGGCTGAACACGCCTGGACTATGTCCAGGTGCCATGAATACTACACCCAAGCCCGGGCCACAACGCAAGTCTGTCGCGGGAGAACTTTATGGCCATGACCGGCCCGGCGCCTCCGGGCAAACCCGCCGAGCGAACCAGACGCCCGACCCGTCCGACGCCGTCGCCGCGGCATGCATATTCTGAACGGGTGACGGCCGATGGCGACCAGACAGAGCTCGAGGACCAGACGGCACGGGACGTGACGGCAACGAAGCGACCGAGCGCCGGCGTGGCCGCATTCTTCGATCTCGACAAAACAGTGATCGCGAAATCGAGCACCCACGTGTTCAGTAAGCCCTTCTACGCGCAGGGTCTGCTGAACCGGCGCGCAGTGCTGGAGAGCAGTTATGCCCACTTCCTGTTCATGCTCTCCGGTGCCGACCACGATCAGATGGAGCGCATGCGCGCGAACCTGACGAACATGGTCGCGGGCTGGGATGTCGAGCAGGTGAAATCCATTGTGGCCGAAACGCTGCACGACCTCGTCGACCCGCTGATCTACGCCGAGGCAGCGGATCTCATTGCCGACCATAAGATCCGGGGACACGATGTAGTGATCGTCTCGGCCTCGGGTGAAGAGATCGTCGGCCCGATCGCCGAGGTGCTCGGCGCCTCGCATACCGCAGCGACCCGGATGGTGGTCGAGGACGGCTGCTACACCGGCGAGGTCGAATTCTATTGCTACGCAACGGGTAAGGTGACCGCGATCGAAAAGCTCGCCGCCGCAGAGGGTTACGACCTCTCGCGGTGTTATGCCTACTCCGATTCCGTGACCGATCTGCCGATGCTGAGCGCGGTGGGGCATCCCACCGCGGTCAACCCGGATCGCAATCTGCGGCGCGAAGCGGTGGCCAAGGGATGGCCGATTCTCACATTCTCCAACCCGGTCTCGCTGTGGGCGCGTTTTCAGAGTCCGTCGTCGACCACCCTTGCCGCGACGGCGGCGGTCGGGCTGAGCGCCGTGGTGGCCGGGGCGATCAGTTATCGGCTGCTGCGCCGTCGACGCTGAGATAGCCGCCCCGGCTCGGACCGCGCAGTGGGCTGTTCACTGGCGACGGATGGCTTGCCTACCGGGTTTGCTGACATAACTAAGAGGCCTTCGCGACCAGGCATTTAACCACGAAACGCCGGTAGACACGCCGATTATTGAATGTTTTCCCAAGCCTTGATGCGAGGGCAGTCACAGGTGTAGAAAGGTAATTACGGAAGGACGGAAGGCCTGGGCGGAGCCGGAAGAGAAGGTTCAGCTCCCCGTCCTATCCTTCCCAGCACGGGCACCAGGTACCCACGCGGAGCGCGCCGCGACAAGGGCAGAAGCGTTGTGGGCCTGCGAGATCCGGGTCTTCGTCGGCGAGGGCCTCGCACAAGTTGCGGGGATGAACCTTCGGAGTTCGGATTATCGCCGAGGCCGCAGAACACAACCCACCCAGCACGCTTGGTAACCCGGTCTCCGTGCTAGCGGGCGGTGCGGTCGTCAACGACAACGCCGCCCGCTTTGATGTGTATCGACACCTATCCGGATGCCGCATCGGCGATCGATGTCGCCTCTCGCGCACCGTCTTCGAAGGCGCCGCAGCACAGGACTACCCAGCCCCCCACCGCATCCGGAGCACCGGAGCCGAATCCGGCCGCCGCATCCAGATACTGCTGACGCCGCCGCAACCAGAACACCTCCGGCACACCGAGGCTGTGCGGGTCCAACCCACTGGACGCGGCCACCAGTCGAGAGGCCGCGCGCGCCACAATGCCGTCGGCCGTGCCGAACGGCCGCAATGCCAACAACTCACCGTGTACGACCGCCGCGATGACCGGTGCGGGCGCCTTGGAGCCGAGCACCGTCTGCGCCAACAGGTCGAGCCGTTCGGCCACACCGTCGTCAGCGCGCGGCCGCCCGAGCAGCGTCTCGTCGGTCACCAGATCGGCCGCGGCCAACAGATGCAGCCGGGCCAGTGCCTGCAACGGTGCGCGCTGCCAGGTGCCGACCAGATTCCGCAGCGCGTCACCGTCGAGCGCCTGCCCGACCCGCAGGGAGCCGGCCAGGATCGGATCCGCGACTCGGCCGTCGGCAGGCAGTTCGGTGCTGCCGCCCTCGATCGCGGCGGATGAGCGCGCGGCACGCACCGCCGCCTCGGCGGCCGTGGTCGGCCAGCCCCGCCGGTTCGCCTTGTGCCGATGCACCGCGGCGAGCGCGTCACGCGCCTTATCGGCGGCTTCGCGCACACCGGGCAGATCGACGAGGGGCTGTAGCGGATCGGTCACTGTACTGATTTTGCCGCGCCCGCACCGCGACCGATCCACGACCCCTGGTCAGCCCGCCAGCAGGTCCCGTCCCGGAATGGCGTCGAGCAGGCGGCGGGTGTACTCCTGCCCGGGATTCTGGAAGACCTCGTCGGTGGTGGCCGCTTCGACGATCTTGCCGGTCTGCATGACCAGAACGTCGTCGGCGATTTGCCGGACGACGGCCAGGTCATGGGTGATGAACAGATAGGACAGCCCCAGCTCGGCTTGTAAATCGTTGAGCAGCTTGAGGATCTGTGCTTGGACGAGAACGTCGAGTGCGGACACTGCCTCGTCGCACACCACGACCTCCGGAGACAGCGCGAGCGCACGGGCCACCGCGACGCGCTGGCGCTGGCCACCGGAGAGTTCATTGGGGTAGCGGCGCATTACCGAGGACGGCAGTGACACCTTGTCCAGCAGGTCGCGCACCGTCGCCTCGCGTTCCTTTGCGGTGCCGATCTTGTGCGTGCGCAGCGGCTCCTCGATGGTGCGGTAGATCGAGTACATCGGATCCAGCGAACCGTAAGGGTCCTGGAAGATCGGCTGCACTCGGCGGCGAAAAGCGAACGCGCCCTTGCTATCCAGCTTGGCCACTTCACGTCCGTCGAAGGTCACCGACCCCGATGTCGGTTCGAGCAGTCCCAGAACCATCTGCGCCACGGTGGATTTGCCCGAACCGGACTCGCCGACAATGGCCGTGGTCGTGCCGCGCTTCAGACGGAACGACACATTGTCAACCGCGACGAAATCCGTCGACTGCCACGGCGTACTGCCCCGAATCTTGAACGCCTTGGTCAGATTCTGCGCGACCACCACGTCATCGGAGACGGCGCCGATTTCGGCATCGGCCGCCGCGACCTCCCCGGCGACCTGTACCGCCTGCTTGCGCACCTCGATACGTTCCCGAACCGAGGACAGCCGCTGCGAGGCGAGTGAGGGCGCCGAATTCACCAGCTTCTTGGTGTACAGATGTTGCGGTTCGCGCAGAATCTGCAGTGCCGGACCAGATTCCACCACCTTGCCCCGATACATCACCACCAGGTGTTCGGCGCGTTCCGCGGCCAGGCCGAGGTCGTGGGTGATGAGCAGGACCGCGGTGCCGAGTTCGCTGGTGAGTCCGTCGAGGTGGTCGAGGATCTGCCGCTGCACCGTCACGTCGAGAGCCGAGGTGGGCTCGTCGGCGATCAGCAGTTTGGGTCGGCAGGCCAATCCGATGGCGATCAGCGCGCGCTGGCGCATGCCGCCGGAGAATTCGTGCGGATACTGGTTGACGCGGCGCGCCGCATCGGACATCCCGGCTTCCTCGAGCAGTTCGATGGCGCGCTGCTTGGCCGCGTTGCCCTTGGCAATGCCATTGGCCTCCAGCGTCTCTCGGATCTGGAACCCGATCTTCCACACCGGATTCAGATTCGACATCGGATCCTGCGGTACCAATCCGATACCGCTGCCGCGGACCGCGACGACCTCCTTCTTCGACGCCTTCGCCAAATCCTTGCCGTCGAATCTGATCGCACCGGAGGTCACCTTTCCGGTGCCGGGGAGCAGATCGATAATGCTGTGCGCGGTTGTGGATTTCCCGGATCCGGATTCGCCGACGATGGCGACGGTCTGGCCCGGATAGACCGTCAGACTGACGTCGCGTACCGCCGGAATCTTCTTGCCCTCGGAGGAAAAGCAGACATTGAGATCCTCGATCTCGAGCAACGGTTTGTCGGACATCGCCGCGGTCACCTCTTCCTCGCCTTTGGATCGAGCGCGTCCCGCAGCGCGTCCCCGAGCAGGATGAAGCTCAGCACGGTGAGTGCCAGAGCGGTTGCGGGATAGAACAAAATCGGCGATCCGCCGCGCAGTTCGTGCTGGTTGGTACTGATATCCGAGCCCCAGGACACGATTGTGCGGGGCAGGCCGACGCCGAGGTACGACAGCGTCGCCTCGGTGACGATGAACCCGCCGAGCCAGATCGTGGTGACCACGATCAGCGGTCCGGCCGCATTCGGCAGCACGTGGCGCAGCAGCGTGCGCATTCGGGATACCCCCAATGCCTTTGCTGCCGTGACATATTCGCTGTTCTTCGCCTCGATCACCGCACTGCGCGCGATACGTGCCGCCTGTGGCCAGGTGAATCCGGCCAGGATCAGGATGACGGTCCAGATCGTGCGTGAATCGAGCAGCTGCATGATGACGATCGCGGCCAGCATCAGCGGAATCGCATAGAAGATCTCCGCGATGCGCGATACCACCGAATCGAGCAGCCCGCCGTAGAAGCCAGCGAGGGCGCCGAGCGTGCCGCCGACGAGCAGGAATACCGTGGTGGCACCCAATCCGGCCATTACGGAAGCCCGTGCGCCGTAAACGGTTCGGGTATAGACATCACAGCCCTGTTTATCGAAACCGAAGGGGTGGCCTGGCCCGCGCGGATCCATGCTGAAATCGCCATTGCAGTACCGAGGATCCTGATCAGAGAACAGGCCGGGCCACAACACCACGATGGCCATGAACACGATCAGCACCGCGGCCACGATGAAGATCGGATTGCGGCGCAACTGCCGCCACGCGTCCTGCCAGATGCTGGTCGGCGAACCGGTATCGACGACCTGATCGGTGGCGAGCACCTCGACTTCATCGGGAGGTGCGACGAAATGCTGCTGCCTGTCCAGAGTTTTCTTCGCGAGCTCAGGCATAGCGGATCCTCGGGTCGAGCGCGGCATAGAGCAGATCGATGATCAGATTCGAGATCAGGAAGATCACGATGAGCACCGTCACGAACGAGACCACCGTCGGCGGCTCACCGCGGGTAATCGCCTGGTACAGGGTCCCACCCACGCCTGGAATGTTGAAGATGCCCTCGGTGACGACCGCGCCGGCGATCAGGTTACCGAGATCGGTGCCGAGAAAGGTGATCACCGGAATCATCGAATTCCGCAGAATATGCACGGTGACCACCCGCGGGCGACTGAGCCCCTTCGCGGTCGCAGTGCGCACATAATCGGCGGACATGTTCTCCGCCACCGAATTTCGGGTCAGCCGCAGCACATAGGCGAACGACAGCGCCCCCAGCACGAAGGCGGGCACGAGCAGTTCACCGACGCTCGCCTTACCGGTGACGGTCACCGGCGCGATACCCCACTTCACACCCAGTATGAACTGGGCCAGGAAGCCGATCACGAAGATCGGCACCGCGATGATGATCAGGCTGACCACCAGCAGCGTCGAGTCGAACAGTTTGCCTTTGCGCAGTCCCGCGATCAGGCCGAAGACGACGCCGAAGACGCCCTCGATGAGCACCGCCATCAATGCCAATTTGATGGTGATCGGGAAGGCGCGGGCGAGTTCGTCGCGCACCGGGCGACCGGAGAAGGCCGTCCCGAAGTCGAGTGTGAAAATGCCCTTCAGATACAGCAGATACTGCACGATGAACGGACGATCCAGGTGATAGCGCGCACGCAATTGGGCCTCCACGGCAGGCGTCATCGGCTTGTCGCCGGCCAGTGCGTGGATCGGATCGCCCGGAAGTAAGAAGACCAGTGCGTAGATGAGCAGCGTCGCCCCGATGAAGACAGGGATCATTTGGAGCAGACGCCGCACGACATACCAGGCCATGTCATCTCCTGGGTGAGCGGCGCGGCCGTGCCGTCACCGGCACGACCGCGCCGAGCGGCTACTTCTCGATGTTCTCGAAGTCGAACAGACCATTCCAGGCCAGTTCGGCCTTCTTCACCTTGTCCGAACGTCCCGCCGCGGCAAGGTAATCGATCACCGGGATATCGGCCATATCCTTGATCAGCAACGCCTGCGCCTGTGCCACGATCTTGTACGACTCCTCCAGCGTCGGCGCGGCCAGCGCGGCGTCGAGCAGGTGGTCGAATTCGGGGCTCTTGTAGTCGACGTTATTGGTCTCGGAGTAGCTGTAGTACTGCGAGGTCAGGAACTGCAGCATGGTCGGATAGTCGCCCTGCCAGCCGTAGCGGAACGCCTTGCCGATCGTCTTCTGGTTCACCAGATCTCGGATGTTCTTGAACGTCGGATATGGCGTGCCGACCGCATCGATACCGAGGGTGTTCTTGACGCTGTTGGCCACGGCTTCGATCCACGCCTGGTGGCCGCCATCGGAGTTGTAGGCGATTTCGTAGCGGCCCGACCACGGCGAAATGGCATCGGCCTGCGCCCAAAGCTTCTTGGCCTCTTCGGGGTTGTACTTCAATACCTCCGAACCGGGCAGGTTGCCGTTGAATCCGGGCAGGGTGCTCGAGGTGAAGTCGCGCGCCGGGATCTTGGTGCCGTTGAAGATGGTGTCGCAGATCTGCTGGCGGTTGATCGCCATCGAGATGGCCCGGCGCCGCAGCAGCCCTTCCTCACCGCCGAAATGCGGGACATTGGCCTGGACGCCGATGTGCTGGTTCTGCGCGGACGGATCCAGGATCGCGCGATCGCCGAGGTCCTTCTTGTAGGAAGTCAGCGCGCTGTCCGGAATCGTGTCGAGGGTATCGAGATTGCCTGCCTGCAGATCCGAGTAGGCGGTATCGAACGATTGGTACATGACAAACCGCAGACCCTTGTTCTTGGGCGGACGTCCGCCCTTGTAGTCCGGGTTGGGCGCCAGCTCGATCTTGACGTTGTGATCCCAGGTCTGGAACTTGTACGGGCCGTTGCCGATCGGGTTCTCACCGAAGGCCTTCATATCCTTGAACGCCGCCTCGGGCAGCGGATAGAACGGTGCGTAGCCGAGTTCGGTCTCGAAGTCGATGGACGGCGACTTCAGCGCGACAGTGAAGGTTCGGTCGTCGACCACTTTCAGCCCCGACATCGTTTGCGCCGCTGGCTTTTCCGCCGACACCTCGTCGAACCCGACGATCGGGGTGAACGCGTAGCTCTGCAACTGACCGTTGGTACCGAGCGCGCCGTAGTTCCAGGCGTCGACGAACGACTTCGCGGTCACCGCAGTGCCGTCGGTGAACTTCCAGTCCGGCTTGATGGTGATCGTGTAGTTCTTGCGGTCGCTCGTCTTGATGGACTCGGCCATCTCGTCGTGCGCAACACCCTTGCCGTCGTAGTACTTCAGACCCGCGAACAGCCGGTCGATGACGCGGCCGCCCATATTCTCGTTGGTATTGGTCGGCACCAACGGATTCTGCGGCTCACCGCCGTTCGTGGTGACGACCTCGGCGTCGGCACTATCGCTCGACGAACATGCGGACAGTCCCAGGCTTGTGGCCAGCAGGACTGCCGCGGTCAACGCTGTAGCTCTGTTGAATCTCAACGCGTTCTCCCGATTTCGAGACAGGCGAAGGGGATCCGCGACGACGCATGGGCAGCTGCCCAGCGCGCCTCGACTCGATCCGCCTTGGAATGTCTGGGACGTTAGCGATTCGAAGCAGCCTTGTCACCGGATTGACAGAGGTTCGTTCCACTTGTTACCAATCCGGCAACATCACCGAAACACGCTAAACATTCAGGAGAAGACAGGAATTCGCCGGAAGTATGCCATCGTTGGGCTTCCGGTGTCTGGAGCTGGTCGACCTATGACGATAGCTACCGAAGGCCCGGCTTGTCAGCGGATCGCGCTCGATACCTGTCGCGGTGACGGGATGAAACCCGTTGCACACATCGGGCGCGGCCAATCCTTACGAGCGACCCGCAAGCAGTCGCTAACGGCGATCGCAGTTGGTTACTGTCGAAATCGACTGCGACTGCCAGCACCACGGGGCTCTACGTGAGGAAGAAGCGAGATGACCGAAACCACCGACCACCGGGACTCGTATCCGCCGAGCGCGGAGTTCGTCGCGGCGGCGAATGCCGACGCGTCGTTGTACCAGCGGGCCGCAGCGGATCGCGATACGTTCTGGGCCGAACAGGCCAATCGACTGCACTGGGAGCAGCCGTGGACGCAGGTGCTCGACTGGAGTGACGCACCCGTCGCCAAGTGGTTCGTCGACGGCAAGCTCAATGTCGCCTACAACTGTGTGGACCGCCATGTGCTCGACGGGCACGGCGATCAGGTCGCCATCCATTGGGAGGGCGAACCGGGTGACTCCCGCGACATCACCTACGCCGAACTCCTCGCCGAAGTTTCCCGCGCCGCAAACTATCTGACCGAACTCGGGCTCGAAGCGGGCGATCGGGTCGCCATCTATATGCCGATGGTTCCCGAGGCGATCGTATCGATGCTGGCCTGCGCCCGACTCGGACTCACGCATTCGGTGGTATTCGCGGGCTTCTCCCCCACCGCGCTGCGCCAGCGCGTCGACGACGCGAGCGCCCGGTTGATCATCACCACCGATGGTCAATGGCGACGCGGTAAGGCCGCCCCACTCAAGGCGGCTGTCGACGAGGCGCTCTCCGCCCATGGCGATGTGCCGTCCGGCCCGAGCGGTCGACACAGTGTCGAGCATGTACTCGTAGTGCGCCGCACCGATATCGACGTGCCGTGGACCGAGGGCCGCGACGTGTGGTGGCACGAGACCGTCGCGCAGGCCTCCCCCGAACACCGGGCGCAGGCCTTCGACGCCGAACATCCGCTGTTCATCCTCTACACCTCCGGCACCACCGGTAAGCCGAAGGGCATCCTGCACACGAGCGGCGGCTATCTCACCCAGGCGTCCTTCACCCACCACACTGTCTTCGACCACAAGGCCGGACAGGACATCTACTGGTGCACCGCCGATATCGGCTGGGTCACCGGGCACAGCTACATCGTCTACGGACCGCTGTCGAACCGGACCACCCAGGTCGTCTACGAGGGCACGCCGAACTTCCCGGATGAGCACCGGCACTGGAATATCGTCGAAAAATACGGCGTCACAATCTATTACACGGCACCGACGCTGGTGCGCACATTCATGAAGTGGGGCAGGCAGATTCCGGCCGCCCATGATCTGTCCAGTATCCGGGTGCTCGGCAGCGTCGGCGAACCGATCAATCCGGAGGCCTGGCGCTGGTACCGCGAGGTGATCGGGGCGAACTCCGCGCCCATCGTGGACACCTGGTGGCAGACCGAGACGGGGGCGATCATGATCTCCCCGCTGCCGGCCGTCACGGCCGCCAAGCCGGGCGCCGCGATGACCCCGCTGCCCGGTATTTCGGCGAAGGTCGTCGATGAGGAGGGCAAGGCGGTCGAGCTCGGGGAGACCGAGGCCAACGGCTATCTGGTGCTCGATCAGCCGTGGCCGTCGATGCTGCGTGGCATCTGGGGCGATATGGACCGCTACCGGGCCACCTACTGGGAGCGCTACGCCGAACAGGGCTGGTACTTCGCCGGTGACGGCGCCAAGCTCGATGCCGACGGCGATCTGTGGGTGCTCGGCCGGGTCGACGATGTGATGAATGTGTCGGGGCATCGCATCTCCACCGCCGAGGTCGAATCCGCACTGGTCGGTCACTCCGGGGTCGCCGAGGCCGCCGTGGTCGGCGCCAGCGATGCGACAACCGGCCAGGGCATCGTCGCATTCGTGATCCTGACTGCCGAGGCCGAGGACACCGGCGACGCGCTGATCGACGAACTGAAGGCGGAGGTGTCACGGGAGATCAGCCCGATCGCCCGGCCGCGCGAGATCCACGTGGTGCCCGAGCTGCCCAAGACCCGTAGCGGCAAGATCATGCGACGACTGCTGCGCGATGTCGCGGAGGGCCGCGACCTGGGCGACACCTCGACCCTGGTCGATCCGCATGTTTTCGAGGCGATTCGGGCCAGTCGCGCCTGAGTCGGCACAGCAGTACGGCCGGTGATGGAAATCGTCCCGGCCGTACCCGTTAGAATTGCGTAAGGTGTGCCGGGAAGCCTGGTCGGCGCGCGGTCGTGTACCTGAAAGCCGGATCGGTGGGATTGCGCGTTCGCGGTCGGAGTCCACCATGGCGGAAGGTTTCCCGTGATCACCCAAGCGCGTTCGGAGCTGACACGCTATCTACGCACTGAAACCGTTGGTGGCGCATTACTTCTGATCGCGGCCGCTGCCGCGTTGCTGTGGGTGAACTCGCCGTGGGGCCAGAGCTATCTCACCGTCACCGAGTACGTCCTGCCGATCAAGGCACTGCATCTGGATCTCACCGTCGCGGAATGGACCAAGGACGGTCTGCTCGCGATCTTCTTCTTCGTCGCCGGACTGGAGCTCAAACGTGAGCTGGTGGTCGGCGAGCTGGCCGACCCCAAGCGGGCCGCACTGCCGATCATCGCCGCGGTCGGCGGCGTCATCACCCCGGCGCTGATCGCCTTCACCGTCGGATTCGGCGTCGACGGGATGGATCGAGGCTGGGCGATTCCGGTGGCAACCGATATCGCGTTCGCGCTGGCCGTCCTGGCCATGACCGGCTCCCGGATCCCGGCGAGCGCACGAGTCTTCCTGCTGAGCCTCGCAGTGGTCGACGATCTGCTCGCCATCATCCTGATCGCGGTGCTGTTCACCACGACGCTGTCGATATTGTGGCTGCTCGCCGCGGCGGCCTGTTTCGCGATGTGGGCGCTGGCCCAGCACAAGCGGATCTCCACACCACTGCTTTATCTGCCACTCGCGCTGGCCTCCTGGTACGCGCTGCACGAGGCGGGTATCCATCCGACCATGGCCGGTGTCGCGCTCGGCTTGCTCACCAGGGTGCGCAAGGACCCGGGCGAGACCGAAGCCCCGGCAATGCGGCTCGAGCATGTGATCCAGCCGATCTCGGCCGGGCTCTGCGTGCCGCTGTTCGCCTTGTTCGCCTCCGGTGTTCCGTTGGACGGCAAGGTTTTCCAGCACCTGTTCAGCGACCGGCTGGCTCTCGCCATAATTCTCGGATTACTACTGGGCAAGACCACCGGAATCTTCGGAATCAGCTGGGTGGCAATCCGATTGGGCATCGCGAAACGTCCGGCCAGCCTGGGTTATCGAGACATGTTCGCCCTCTCGGTGCTCGGCGCGATCGGCTTCACCGTTAGCCTTCTGGTGGCAGAACTCGCGCTGACGAACGTCGGTGACGGATCGGCCGTCGAATTGGCGAAGGCCGCGGTGTTGGTGACGTCAATGGCGGCGTCACTCGCGGGTTCGGCGCTACTGTTGCGGCGTGGCCGTGTCCACCAGGCGCGGCGGGACGCGCGTGCGATAGAACGAGAGATTGAGGCGGAAGCAGTGCCGGGACAGGGAGAAGGGTCGACCAAGTGAGTTTCGCCCAGGACAGAAATGGGACGCAGCGTGGTAACGGGGATGAGTCGCGCAGCGACCGCACTGTCACCTCGATTCCCCTTTCGGACGCCAACCCGGTCGGGTCGGCGAGCTTCGGCACCCTGGTCCGTGATGCCACCGAGCAGATGTCGATGCTGGTGCGGGCCGAGGTCGAGCTGGCCAAGGCCGAGGTAACCGGGGAGATCAAGAAGGGGCTGCAGGGCAGCGTCTATTTCATCCTCGCGCTGACCGTCCTGCTGTTCAGCACCTTCTTCTTTTTCTTCTTCCTCGGCGAGCTGCTCGATGTCTGGCTGGCGCGCTGGGCGGCGTTCCTGATCGTGTTCCTGCTCATGGTCGTCGCGACGGCGGTGCTCGCTCTGCTCGGCTATCTGCGGGTCAAGAAACTGCGGGCGCCGGAGAAGACGATCGATTCGCTCAAGCAGGCGCGCACGGTGCTGCCGAGCGGATTCGGCTCGCATGAGGAGCACTTCTCGCTCGAGCAGCCGTCGAAGTAGCAGCCGCGACGCCGCGGCGGCGTCGACTAGGCGGTGGGCCGGACCCCTACTAGGCTCGGTCGGCGTGTCGTCCAATTCGCTTCCCGATCCGTCCAGCGTCCGTTACGACGGTCCATGGACGCATCGGGACGTGCACGCAAACGGCATTCGCTTCCATGTCGTGGAGGCCGCACCAGACCGTCCGGACGCACCGCTGGTGGTCCTGCTGCACGGATTCGCCGACCTCTGGTGGTCCTGGCGGCATCAGCTGACCGGACTCGCCGAACTCGGCTATCGCGCGGTCGCGGTGGATCTGCGCGGCTACGGCGACAGCGATAAACCGCCGCGCGGCTATGACGGTTGGACGCTGGCCGGTGATGTCGCCGGACTCATTCGTGCCATGGGCTATTCCGAGGCCACGCTGGTCGGACATGCCGACGGTGGACTCGTGTGCTGGACGACCGCGGTGCTGCATCCACGACTGGTGCGCTCGATCGCGGTGGTGAGTTCCCCGCATCCGGCCGCGCTGAAGAGCGCGGTGCTGCGGGATCGGCGTCAGCGGCGCACCTGGCTGCCGAATTTCCTGCGCTATCAGCTGCCGCGCTACGGCGAACATCTGCTGACCACCGGCGACGGCTCGGAGGTCGAACGGCTGCTGCGCCAACGGGTGAGCCGAACCTGGTCGGGCACCGCCGAATTCATCGAAACGGCCGATCGGATGCGCACCGCGATCCAGATTCCGGGGGCGGCGCACTGTGCGCTGGAATACCAGCGCTGGGCCTTCCGCAGCCAGTGGCGTCCGGACGGTCGGCGGTTCATGGCCACCATGCGGGTGCCGATCCGCATTCCGGTGCTCGCCATGCGCGGTGAACTCGACGGCTACATCCTGCCCGCGACCTTCCAGCGCGGCCGGAGGTTGTCACCGCAGCGGCGGCAGGTCGTGATTCCGGGTGCGGGTCATTTTGCGCACCAAGAGAATCCGGAGGCCGTCACAATGGAGTTGGCCAAGCTGCTCGGATAGCCGGTCTCGCGTCCGGCTAGCGGGCAAACCGATCCGACGACGTTTCGAGCGCCATCGAATTCGCCAGCGTCACTTGGCGAATTCGCCCGATATGTAGCCGACCAGGTGCATCGGCCGCGGACCCGATGCACCATGGGTATTCAGCTCAGCACACAGGCTCCGGTCTCGACTGCCGCAACCGCATAGGGGGCAGCATCTAGTTGCTTGCGAACCTCAGCCAGCGTCAGCACATATCCCGTGTCATCGTCGGTTACCGCCGCACCGAACACGATGCCGAGTACCTGTCCCTCCGTATCCACCAGCGGCCCACCCGAATTTCCTGCCCGCACCTGGCCACGAACCGTGTAGACCTCGCGCTCGACGGTGCCGTTGCGATAGATCGTCGGGCCCGTCAAGTCCAGTGTCTCGCGAACTCGGGCAGCACTGGCGGTGTACCGACCGCCACCGGGGTAGCCCAGCACGATAGCGCTGTCTCCGGAGCGCGCTGGCGTAGGCGCGGTGGGGATCACGGGCGCGGTGAGCCCCGGTACCGCGAGCACGGCGACATCCTTGGACGGATCGAACAAGACAACCGTGGCATTCAGTGGCCCGTTGATGGCGTCAACTGTGATGCTGGTGGTCCCCGCGACGACGTGAGCGTTGGTAACGATCCGTTCCGGCGCGATCACGAAGCCCGAGCCCTCGAGCGCCCGCTGGCAGCTCGGCGCCACGCCGCGGATGCGCAGCACACTCTGTTGCAGCGAGGCCGCGACCGGACTGGCGAGCACGCTGGGATCCGGCGGTTCGACCGCCGCGATCGGCGCGCGACCGAACGGACCGATGACATCCGGCAGCCCGGAAGTGTTGAGCAGCTTGGAGAATTCGTTCGGCAGCCGCCGCAGCCAATTGGGCGAGACCTCGTTGACATCGGCGAGCACCTTCGAACCGTTGATGGCCGCGGCGATGGCCGGTTGGGACGAGGTGGCCAGCGGTAGCGCCAGCAGCCACGCGGTGACCAGCACCGCGACCGCCTGCAGTACCGCGCCGACGACGCTGTCCACACTGCGGGTGAACGGATGCCGCATACCGCCGCGCGCGGCCCGCCCGAGCACCATGCCCGCGACCTCACCCACAATGACCAGCAGCACGATCAACAGCACGCCGGTGAGCACCCGGGGTCTGCCCTCGTCGACGTGGATCAGAATGTGCGGCGCGATGAGAATGCCCGCGACCGCGCCGAGTACGACGCCGAGGAAGGCCAGCGCGGAAGCCACCGCACCCTGCCGCCAACCGGAAGAGGCGGCAAGCAGCGCGAGCAGCACCACGGCGATATCGAGCCACGCCGATGAACTCATAACGTCATCCCTACGGCCGCCAGCGCGGACTCTAGATCGCGAACATCGCTGTGGTCCCAAGCCCGTTCCCACCCGGCGGCTCTGCAGATGCCCGCCAGAATGCCGCCGGTCAAGCCCCACACCAGCATTCCGTCCACCTGGAATGCCGGACTCTTATAGCCGAGGCTGCCGCGCACCATGAAGCGATTCGCCGGTTCGAGCAGATCGGCGAGCGGCACCCGCACGACGCGTTCGGTCTCGGTGTGATTGACCACTCGGACCTGCCTCGGGGTGTGCCAAAAGGCGACCACGGGGGTCACATCGAATCGGGACGGGGGCACGAACAGCTTGGGCAGTATCGCAAAGGGTTCGACGCCCTCGCGCGCCAGCCCGGTTTCCTCACAGGCCTCGCGCAGGGCGGTATCGATCGGTCCGGAGTCGCCGGGATCGACGGCTCCGCCGGGAAAGGCGACCTGACCGCGGTGCTGGCGCATGGTGGACGCGCGCTGGGTGAGCAGCACATCCGCATCGGCGGGCAGCCCGCCCTGCGCCTCGGTATCGGTTTCGGGCGAACCGCTGAACAGCACGAGCACGGCCGCCTGCCGCGGCGTGGTGTGCACGGTCGTGGCCCGCCGGATCGCGCGCGCCAAGGACAGCGTGTCGCTGGAATCGGTATTCGGGTCCGCCGCTCGGCGCAGCCACTGCGGGATGCTGTCCGGCATGGGGATCTCGGTCATGCCACAACTCCCAAACTGCTCGCGACCGTATCGGCGATATCGTCGACGCCGTTGAAGGCGCGCACCACCACCTCGGCGACCGAACCATCCGCACGCAACAGCACCGATACCGGCAGCACCGCGGGCGCACCGACCGCGGTACGCACCTTGGCGCGCGGGTCGAGGACGCCGGGCAATGTCACCTTCAGGTCGGTCAGCAGCGCGAGCGCCCTCGCCTCATCCGGATCGCTGTGCACGGTCAGCACCGTAATCGCGTTCGCGGCCCGTCGCGCGTACTCCTGCACATCCGGCAACTCCTTGGCGCACGGTCCACACCAGTACGCCCACAGATTCAGCAGTGCCGGTTTGCCCGCGAGCGCGGCCGCCAGATCGACCGGTTTGCCGTCGGATAGACAGGTCGGCGCGAGTCCGGCAAGCGGCCCGCGTCCCACCGCATCCGCGGCGGGCGCCGGACAATTCGCGAGCCCGGCGGCCGTGCGCGCCTCGACCGAGGCGCTCGCGAGGGAATTCGCCGAATGGTCGCCGCTCGTCGCGGTGTCGTCGTTGTCGCGGGGCCATAGTGCGACCGCCAAGGCCACCACGGTGATCAACCCTGCCAGCGCCAAACGCGCCGCGACAGGTATTCGTCTCACCGGCCCACCAGCTCGAGCAGATGCTCTGCCTCGGGGCCCTTCACCAGCTTGGCCGCGGTTTCCGGATCGGTCGGCCCGACCCCGAACGATGGGCAATCCTTGGCCAGAATGCAGACACCGCATGCGGGTTTGCGGGCATGGCAGACCCGGCGCCCGTGGAAAATCACGCGATGGGACAGCATTGTCCATTCCTTGCGTTCGATCAGCTCGCCGATGGCGTGTTCGACCTTCACCGGATCTTCCTCGGTGGTCCAGGCCCAGCGGCGCACCAGCCGACCGAAATGGGTATCGACCGTAATGCCGGGCACCCCGAAGGCATTGCCGAGGATGACGTTGGCAGTCTTGCGGCCGATGCCGGGCAATTTCACCAGTTCGTCGAGGGTGTGAGGCAATTCACCATCGAAGCGTTCGATCAGCGCCTGCCCGAGGCCGATCAGCGAACTGGTCTTATTGCGGAAGAACCCGGTCGGCCGAATGTATTCCTCCAGCTCGGCGCGGTTTGCCTCGGCATAGGCGCGGGCGTCCGGATACTTGGCAAAGAGCGCGGGTGTGGTCATATTCACCCGCTCATCGGTGCACTGCGCGGAAAGTATTGTCGCAACCGCCAATTCGAGCGGTGTAGTGAAATCCAGCTCACAGTGCGCGTCCGGAAAAGCTACCGCCAGAATGCGGTTCATCCGGCGGGCCCTTCGGGTCAGGCCGAGCGGGGTTTCCGCTTGTCGCGCTCGGGATTTGCGCTTGGAAACGGGGACCGCGGCGGGTTGCGCATCGGTCGCCTCGGGGGCAGGCGCAGGCCCGCTCGCGGCAGCTATGGAGGGGGAGACACGCACGCGTCCACCATACGGAACCCGCCCACAACGGTGCCCTCCTAGATCTCTTGCCGTGTTCCATCTGAGACCTAGACCGTGTTTACTGCTCGTCATGCAAGGACTCGCTGTGGTGCTCTTCCCAGTGGTGCTGATGCTGTTTGCACTGGGCATGGAGCGGGTCGAGAATCGGCTCCGCAACCTTCTCGAACCTGACGAAGAGGTTCAGCAGTACCTGGACAAGGCAAGCAACGCGGAAGTAAAGGAGCTGACCAAGCTCGGACTGCCCGCCGCGGTGGCACGGATGCGCAGGCGCCGTTCCCGTGGCGAAGAATTGGATGTCGCTCGCGCGAGCTGAATCCCCTATCAATCGCCGCCTGGTATGCCGCGCAATCCACTCGTTACGTGGTGACTGTCACTACGCTGCCGTAATGCCGCGTAGACTGCGCTGTTGGCCGATTCGCTTCGGTCCAGGACAGAGCCATTTCCCATAAGGAGCACATTCGTGGACGAGGCCCTCGCCAGAGCAGGCATCTTCCAAGGCGTAGAGCCCACCGCGGTGGCGGCTCTAGCCAAACAACTCCAGCCCGTGGACTTTCCGCGTGGGCATGTCATCTTCAACGAGGGCGAGCCCGGCGACCGGTTGTACATCATCACCTCCGGAAAGGTGAAAATCGGACGGCGTTCCCCGGACGGCAGGGAAAACCTGCTGACCATCATGGGTCCGTCGGATATGTTCGGCGAGCTGTCGATCTTCGACCCGGGTCCGCGCACCTCGACCGCTACCACCGTGACCGAGGTCCGTGCGGTCACCATGGACCGTGACGCACTCAAGTCCTGGATCGACCAGCGGCCCGAGATCGCCGAGCAACTGCTCCGCGTCCTCGCTCGCCGATTGCGCCGCACCAACAACAACCTGGCCGACCTGATCTTCACCGACGTCCCCGGCCGGGTCGCCAAGGCGTTGCTGCAGCTCGCGCAGCGGTTCGGTACCCAGGAGGCCGGTGCGCTGCGGGTCACCCACGACCTCACGCAGGAAGAGATCGCGCAGCTGGTCGGCGCCTCCCGCGAGACCGTGAACAAGGCACTCGCCGACTTCGCGCACCGCGGCTGGCTCCGGCTGGAGGGCAAGAGCGTGCTGATCTCCGACTCCGAGCGCCTGGCCCGCCGCGCACGCTGACGCTCGAAACCTATCGGCGACCGGACACCCGGCCGCCGAATAGACGCGTCGCGGCGGATGGACGCCGCAAAACCGGAACGCAAAAGCGCGCTGAGTTCATTTATCAGATGAACTCAGCGCGCTTCGGTGTGCCTGCGATGTAGTCAGTTCTGCTCGGCGCGCAGATACTCCAACTGCGCCTGCACCGAACTGCGCGCGGCCGGCCACAGCCGCTTGTCGACATCGGCGTAGACCTTGCGCACCACCGACATCGCACCGGCATTCGGCCCGAGTACACGCAATGCCTCCCGCACCTGATCCAGCCGCTCCTGACGGTGCGCGATGTAGTACCGCGCGATCGGTTCCAGATCGGGATGATCCGGACCGTGTGCCGGCAGCAGCGCGCGTCCTGCACCCACCTCGACCAGCCTGTCCAGCGATGCCAGGTAATCGGCCAGGGCGCCATCGCTGGCATCGAGCACGGTGGTGCCGAAACCGAGGATGGTGTCACCGGTCAGCACCGCATCGTCGAGGACGAAACTCACCGAATCCTTGGTGTGGCCGGGGGTGTCCAGGACGGTGATCCGCAGCCCGGCGGCCTCGATCACCTCGCCGTCGACCAGCGGCGCAGCGGAACCGCGCAGGAAATCGGCGGTTGCGGCCCGCACCGGCGTACCCGTCAACTCGACCAAGCGGTCGATACCACCGGTGTGGTCATGATGCCGGTGGGTGATCAGGGTGAGCGCGATATTGCCGTCGGTGACGCGGGCGATCGCCTCGCTGTGCGCCTTATCCTTCGGTCCCGGATCGACCACGACGTAATCCGATTGTCCCGGCGCGCGCAGCAGCCAGGTATTGGTGCCCTCCAGCGTCATCTGGCCGGGATTGTCCGCGAGTACGACCGCCGCGGTCGGCGTGACCTGCCGCAGCTGGCCGTATGCGGGGTGGGTGAGCGTCATCGGAAACCCCAGTCGATCGAAATCCTAGCCGTAGCGACTGTTTGCAGGTCGCTCGAAATGGTCTACTTCGAACCTGTTTAGCGCACTTCGGCGATCAATTCGACCTCGACGGGGGTGTTGCGGGGCAGTTCGGCGACGCCGACCGCCGAACGCGCGTGCACGCCCGCATCACCGAAGACCGCACCGAGCAATTCCGAGGCACCATTGATGACCTGCGGCTGATCGGTGAATCCCGGTGCGGAAGCGACGAATCCGACGACCTTGACAATGCGCACCACCGCGTCGAGCCCGACCAGATCGTGCACCGCGGCGATCGCGTTCAACGCGCACAACCTGGCCGCCTCGTTGGCCTGTTCGAGCGAGACCTCGGCGCCGACCTTGCCGGTCACCGAGAGCTGCCCGTCCACGAACGGCAGCTGGCCGGAGGTGTAGACGAGCGAACCGGTGCGGATCGCCGGAATGTAGGCGGCGACCGGGGCGACGACCGGCGGCAGGGTCAGGCCGAGCTGGGCGAGGTTCTTCTCCCACTGGGTCATAAGTGCAAGTCCCTTCGATTATTTGGGGCGCTTGAGGTAGGCGACGTGCTGTTCGCCGGTCGGACCGGGTAGCACGGTCACCAGCTCCCAGCCATCGGCGCCCCACTGGTCCAGGATCTGCTTGGTCGCATGCGTCAACAGCGGAACGGTGGCGTACTCCCACACCTTCGAATCACTCATGACTGTAACTTTGGCAGCGCCTTCGGCGCTGCGTGTTCGCGGCCCCCTGCTGTCTCGCGACTGACCCTTTCGAGCGACCTGCAAGCAGTCGCTAGCGGCGCCGTCGAGACTCGCGACTTCGTCGCATGCGCTTCGACGACTCGGACGCGAGACGGGCCGCGAACAGTCGCTCGTAAGACTCGCTCCGTTGTGGTCGGTGCGGGTGGGGCGTTCGGCGCTTGATGTGTACGGACGGGGCGGTGGAGTCCGGGCGGTGGAGGTCCGCGCTTGCGGCGTATGTGCTTCGATGACTCGGCCGAGTCGATGGCCGCGCCTTCGCGTGGACGCGAGACAGGCCGCAGGCGTCGCTGGTAAGGCTCGCTCGGTCGTGGCCGATTAGCAGGAACTGATCTTGCGGCCCGCTACGCCCTTCCGTCTGAGACGGAATCCCTGGAAAATGAGGCACTGACCATATTGCTGGGGCGCGTCCACATAACGGGTTATAGGCTCGCGATCGTGGGAGTACCAACAGCAGTGCCCATTTCGGCGGAGCCGGGGCCGGAAACGGGTTGGCCGGAGCGCGCGGATAACGCCCGCTTGCACTATGTCTCGGGCAAGGGAGGAACCGGTAAGTCGACGGTCGCCGCCGCGCTGGCACTCGCACTGGCCGCCGGCGGGCGGCGGGTACTGTTGGTCGAGGTGGAGAGCAGGCAGTCCATTGCCCAGCTGTTCGATCTGCCGCCGCTGCCGCCCACCGAAACCAGGATCGCCACCGCGGACGGCGGCGGTGAAGTGGTCGCGCTCGCACTCGATATCGAGCACGCCTTCCTCGAATACCTCGATATGTTCTACAACTTGGGCTTCGCCGGGCGGGCGATGCGCCGGGTCGGCGCCGTCGAATTCGTCACCACGATCGCACCCGGTCTGCGCGATGTCATACTGACCGGCAAGATCAAGGAATGCGCGGTCCGGGTGGATAAGCAGGGCAAGCCCGTATTCGATGAAATTGTTGTCGACGCACCGCCGACCGGACGGATCGCCAGCTTCCTCGATGTCACCCAGGCCATGGCCGAGGTGGCCAAGGGCGGACCGATCGCCTCGCAGGCCGAGGGCGTCTCGAACCTGCTGCACTCCGATCAGACGATGATCCACCTGGTCACCCTGTTGGAGGCGCTGCCGGTTCAGGAGACCGCTGACGCCGTCGCCGAACTCACCGCCAATGACCTGCGGATCGGCACCGTCATTGTGAACCGGGCGACCAAGGGCCAACTCCCCCCGGAGGTGCGAAATATGGCCGCACAGGGCGATATCGATCGCGACGCCATTCTCACTGGACTCACCGAGGCCGGAATTTCCCTGTCGGACCAGGACTTCCAGGGCCTGATCACCGAAACCGTCGAGCATTCGGCCACTTTGCGGGCACAGGACGAAAGCGCCGCCGAACTCGCGAAAGTGGATGTATCGCGGATGTATCTGCCCGCGCTCGCCGACGGCATGGATCTCGGTGGCATTTATGAACTTGCCGAATATCTGAGCAAGCAGGGGGTCCGGTGAGTAATCCGAATGTGGCCCCACCACTGGATATTTCGAGCATCATCGCCGACCGCAATGCGCGGGTGGTGGTCTGCTGCGGCTCGGGCGGCGTCGGTAAGACGACTACCGCGGCGGCAATCGGGTTACGCGCGGCCGAGCAGGGCCGCAAGGTTGTAGTGCTCACCATCGACCCGGCACGTCGGCTGGCCCAGTCACTCGGCGTCGCCGATCTGGACAACACCCCGCAGCGGGTGGCCCTCGGCCCGGAGGCCAAGGGCGAATTGCACGCGATGATGCTCAATATGCGGCGCACCTTCGACGATATGGTGCTCGAGCACACCAGTCCGGAGAAGGCGGAGCAGATTTTCGCCAACCCCTTCTATCAGACGGTCGCCTCCTCCTTCGGCGGCACACAGGAATACATGGCGATGGAGAAGCTCGGCCAGTTGGCCGGGCGCAAGGAGTGGGACCTGATCGTGGTCGACACTCCCCCGTCCCGCAATGCCCTCGACTTCCTCGATGCGCCGAAGCGGCTCGGAAACTTCCTGAACGGCAGGATGATCCGGGTCATCATGGCTCCCGGTCGCGGTGTCACCCGGTTGGTGACCGGTGCGATGAGCCTGGCGGTGCGCGCGGTATCGACCATTGTCGGCGGCCAGATGCTCAAGGACGCATCGAATTTCCTGCAGTCGCTGGAGTCGCTGTTCGGTGGTTTCCAGGATCGCGCGGACCGCACCTACGCGATGCTGTCCAAGCCGGGCACGCACTTTCTGGTGGTCGCGGCCCCCGAACAGGATGCTCTACGCGAGGCGTCCTTCTTCGTCGACCGTCTCTCGACCGAACGCATGCCGCTGGCCGGACTGGTCTTGAACCGGACCCACCCGGTACTCAGCTCCCTGAGCGCCGATCACGCGCAGACCGCGGCCGATCAGCTGGCCGAATCCGATCCGCTGACCGCCGCGGTGCTGCGCATCCACGCCAAGCGGGTCGCCACCGCGAAACGCGAAGAGCATCTGCTGCACCGGTTCACCGGTGCGCATCCGCGGGTGCCGATCGCCTCGGTGACCGCGCTGCCCTTCGAGGTCTCGGATCTGGAGGCGTTGCGTGCCGTTGGCGCACAACTCACCGGTGCGCACCCGGTCGAGATGACCGTGTGAGGCGTGATCGGCGGCGAAATCGACCGTGCCACCGCGTCATGCTGATGTTGGATTGATATAAACCCGTTAACGAAACCGAGCCCGCAATGGCGGGCTCGGTTTCATTCCAGGGTTAGATTGCGATCTGATGTTGACGCTGAGCTTGGAAAAAGTCCGCCCAGGACGTCACCTCCGGGTGCTGCTTGAGCAGCGCACGACGCTGCCGTTCGGTCATTCCACCCCACACGCCGAATTCGACTCGATTGTCGAGCGCGTCGGCCCCACACTGCATCAACACCGGGCAGTGCCTGCAGATCGTCGCCGCCTTGCGCTGCGCCGCGCCGCGGACGAACAGTTGATCAGGGTCTACTTCCTTGCATCGGGCCTGGGCAACCCAGGCGATCCTTGCTTCGGCCTGCTCCACGTCCAATCGAGCGATGGGGGTTGTCATGTGCATTTGGTGTGCCCCTTTGCAGTCCGAACACCGGGTCAACGGCGCTCCAGAATCGCGTGTCAGTGTCGCAGCAACCCAAACCCCGCCGCGAACTACACCACATTCCACTTTGAGTGTTAGCTCTATCACACTGGGTTCTCAATCTAGGTAAAGGTATGGCCTCTGCGCAAGACCGTCCCGAGACTTTTTGGTACGTCCGTCCCTGCGACCGTGATCTAGAACCGGGCGGTCGACTCGACCCATGGCTCGCCCCTCCGCGACACGCCGGAATCCGTCGTGCGACACGCCCAATGGAACATTCGAACTCCAATATCCGAGCAACTCGCAAACACACCCGAGAGCGCCGGATCGGCACCCCGTAGTCTGGGTCCGTGCCGATCACACATACGCTCGCGAGGCTGGCCGGCAGCTGTGCGCTGGCCGCCGTGCTCGTCGCCGGGTTGTTGTTCCCTCTCGCAGGCGGTTTCGGGTTCGTCTCCAACCGCGCCGCCGATGCCGTCGACAATGTGTCCGCGGAGTTGGTGGAGGGCACTGTCCCGGCCGTCTCGACCATGGTCGACGCGAACGGAACGCCCATCGCCTGGCTATACGAGCAGCGCCGCTTCGAGGTCCCCAGCGACAAGATCTCCAACGATATGAAGTTGGCGATCGTCTCCATCGAGGACCGGCGCTTCGCTGACCACGCGGGTGTGGACTGGACAGGCACCATGCGCGCGTTCGTCACCAATACGAGCAGCGGCGAGGTCCAACAGGGTGCGTCCACCCTCGATCAGCAGTATGTGAAGAACTTCCAACTGCTGGTTGTCGCGAAGACCGATGCCGAGCGCCGGGCCGCCATCGAGACCACCCCCGCGCGCAAGCTGCGCGAGATCCGGATGGCGCTCACCCTGGACCGGGAGTTGACCAAGGACGAGATCCTCACCCGATACCTGAATCTCGTCCCGTTCGGTAACTCCTCCTATGGAATTCAGGATGCGGCGCAGACCTACTTCGGCGTCGACGCCGCGAATCTGAATGTGCCGCAGTCAGCGATGCTCGCTGGCATCGTGCAGTCCAGCTCGAAGCTGAATCCCTACACCAATCCCGAGGGTGTAACGCAGCGGCGCAATACCGTGCTGGACACGCTGATCCAGAACATCCCCAGCCGCGCCGAGGAATTCCGCAAGGCCAAGTCCGAACCGCTCGGTGTGCTCCCCGAGCCCAAAGGCCTGCCGCGCGGCTGCATCGCCGCCAACGACCGCGGCTTCTTCTGCGACTACGCGCTGCAGTATCTGGCCGATGCCGGTATCAGCCGCGAGCAGATCAATACCGGTGGCTACACGATCAGGACGACACTCGATCCGGCGCTGCAGGATTCGGTGAAACGCTCGGTCACCGAGGCCGCGAACCCTAACCTCGACGACATCGCGCAAGTGATGTCGGTGGTCGGCCCCGGCCATGATTCGCATCCGGTGCTCGCGATGGCCAGTAGCCGCACCTACGGACTGAACCGCAACGCCAACGAAACGGTGCAGCCGCAGCCGTATTCGATGGTTGGTGACGGCGCCGGCTCGATTTTCAAGATCTTTACCACGGCCGCGGCCATGGAAAAGGGCCTCGGTATCGAGGCCCAACTCGATGTGCCCGGACGGTTCGAGGCAAAGGGCATGGGTAACGGTGGTGCGCGCGGCTGTCCGCCCGCCACCTACTGCGTGCAGAACGCGGGTAACTACAAGTCGCCGATGTCGGTGACCGAGGCGCTGGCCACCTCGCCGAATACCGCGTTCGTCAAGCTGATCCAGGCCGTCGGGGTCACCCCGACCGTCGATATGGCGGTGCGCCTCGGAATGCGCTCCTACACCGAGGCGGGCACCTCGGGCCACGGCAACCAGAGCCTGGCGGACATGATCAAGGAGCAGAACCTCGGCTCGTTCACCCTCGGGCCGGTCGCGATCAACCCGCTCGAGTTGTCGAATGTGGCCGCCACCCTGGGTTCCGGGGGCAAGTGGTGCCCGCCGTCGCCGATCAAGGAAGTGCTCGACCGCAACAACAAGCCGGTGCCGCTCACACAGCAGGCGTGTGAACAGGTCGTCGATCCGGGGCTGGCGAACACCCTGGCCAATGCGATGAGCAAGGACGACATCAGTGGTACCGCGGCCGGCGCGGCGCAGGCGACCGGCTGGAACCAGCCGCTGTCGGCCAAGACGGGAACCACCGAGAGCCACCGCTCCTCGGCGTTCCTCGGCTTCACCAACTCGATGGCCGCCGCCGCCTATGTCTACGGCGACAGCCCGACACCCGGTGAGATCTGCTCGTTCCCGCTACGCGGCTGTGGCGACGGCAATCTCTTCGGTGGTAATGAACCCGCTCGCACTTGGTTCAACGCGATCAAACCGGTGCTCGGGAACTTCCCGCCACCCGCACTGCCACCACTGGACGACAAGTATGTGCGCGGATCCAATCAGGCCCAGGTCCCCGATGTCACGGGCATGACGCAAGGTCAGGCCACCGCCGCGCTGACGGCCGCGGGCTTCCAGGTCTCGTCGGTGAACGGCGTCGGCGCTCCGCCGAAGGGGACGGTGCTGGGGGCCGCGCCGAATGGTTCGGCGATTCCCGGGTCGGTGATCACGATCTATATCAGCGATGGGACGGAACGGGCGCCGGCACCGGCACCCGGACCTGCGCCGGTGCCCGGACTTCCGGTTCCAGGCATTCCCGGCATTCCGGGATTCCCTAGTATTCCGGGATTCCCAGTACCTCGATAAACCAGCACCTCGATAACCAGCACCTCGACAATACGAAAGCCGCCGACCCGGATCCCGGATCGGCGGCTTTCGCCTATCGGTGGCTACAGGCGCGACTTCACGGCAGCCGAGATCCGGGAGCCATCGGCCTTACCGGCGGCGATCGCGGTGGCGACCTTCATGACCTGGCCCATCTGCCGCATGCCCGGCCGCTCACCGAGTTCCTGGGCGACCTGCGCGATGGCGGTATCGGCGACATCGGCGACCTCGGCGTCGGTCAGCTGCGTCGGCAGATATTCATCAATGATGCGCGCCTCGGCATGTTCGTTGGCGGCCAGTTCGCCACGCCCGGCCTGGGCGTAGACCTCGGCCGACTCGCTGCGCTTCTTCGCCTCTTTCTGCAGCACGGCAATGACCTCGGCGTCGGAGAGCTCACGTGCCTGCGAGCCCGCGACCTCCGCGGTCTGGATGGCGGCCAGCAGCATCCTGAGGGTGGCGAGGCGCAGCTTGTCCTTGGCTTTCATTGCGGCGGTCATATCCGCACGCAGCTGCGATTTGAGTTCCGACATGTGCCACACGGTAGCCGTTTCCCCGTTCCCGGCCCACTACATTCGGCGCTCGACCCGAATTCAGCACACTCGCCCGAGCGACTGCTTGCAGGTCGCCCGAAACAACCAGCCGACCGCTTGTGCGGAAACACACTCGGCGTTCCGCACCAGGGTCACCTATGCTGGGCAAATGCCCGTAATCTCGACCTCCGCCATCCGACGAACCGCGTTGGGAGCCGCCGGGGCCGCGGTGGCCGGTATCGGCTACGCCTCGCTGATCGAACGAAACGCCTTCGTACTGCGTGAGGCCACGATGCCCGTCCTACAGCCGGGCTCGTCGTCACTACGGGTACTGCATATCAGCGATCTGCACATGATGCCTGGCCAGAAGCTCAAGCAGCAGTGGCTGCGGGAGCTGGATCGGCTGGAGCCGGATCTGGTCGTCAATACCGGGGACAATCTTTCGCACCAGAAATCGGTGCCCGCGGTGGTCCAGGCCCTCGGCGGATTGCTTTCCCGCCCAGGCCTTTTCGTTTTCGGCAGCAATGACTATTTCGCGCCGGTACCGAAGAATCCGGCGAAATACTTCAAGAAGGATCACCGCCGGGTGTACGGCGCGCCGCTGCCGTGGAAGGACCTACGCGCGGCATTCACCGAGCGCGGCTGGCTGGATCTGACCCACGTCCGCCGTGACGTCGAGGTCGCGGGCATTCGAATCGCGAGCGCGGGCGTCGACGATCCGCATCTGCAGCGCGACCGGTACGACACCATCGCGGGTGCGCCCAATCCGCTCGCCGTGCTGAGCATCGGCCTGACCCACTCCCCCGAACCCCGGGTGCTGGACCGTTTCGCCGAGGACGGTTACGACCTGGTCATGGCCGGACATACGCACGGCGGTCAGCTGTGCCTGCCCGGATACGGTGCGCTGGTCACCAACTGCGGTATCGACCGCTCGCGGGTGAGGGGCTCGTCCAAGTGGGGCGCACACACCCAACTGCACGTCTCCGCTGGTCTGGGCACCTCGCCGTGGGCGCCGTACCGTTTCTGCTGCCGCCCCGAGGCGACGCTGCTGACCCTGGTCGCCGCACCGCCGATGCGTCCCAATACCGATAGCGGACAGGGCGTTTCACCCTCGGAAGCCATCGCACGCTGAGGTCCGCTAAGGTCCTTTGCCGAGACTGACGTCAGGCAGGGGATAGCGTGAGCGAACGCCAGCGAGCGAACCATCGACACAGCGTGCAATCGCGCACGACGGAGCCGAGCGCCAGCGAGGCAGAGTCGTGAGTGATTTCGACGACCGGCGCGAACCCGGTGCGCCGTATCAGCGACAGCATTCAGGCGCCGAGCAATTCGGCCCTGCGCTGGGACAACCCGGATCCGGGCGGCCCGATCCCGGTCAGTCGCAGGCCGACGCATCGCACAGCACATTCGGCGCACCGGTCCAGCTCGATCCGGCCGCACTGTCGCCATTCGGCCCCGAACCCACGGCCGCACCGTGGAACGGCGGCAGCGCGCCGGCGTGGCAGCCCGAGCGGCAATCGGCAAGTGCCCCTGGTCAATTCGATCCGACACGGCAGTGGACGCCGCAGCCGCAGCAACCCGTGTCGTCATGGCAGCCGGGCTCGACGACGCAATTCCAGCCCGGCGCAACACCGTCCGGACCACCTGGCGGGCCGCACGCACCGCATGGCGGTGGCTTGAATGCGCTCTTCGGTGACCGACTCGCATCGGACTTGGCCGCAGCGTCGAGCGTGAACCGACCGAGTCGCGGTCGGCGCATCGCATGGATCGCCGCCGCGGTCGCGGTGGTCGTGGTCGCGGGCGGAGCGGCGGCGGCGATCCTCACGGCCAGCCACGGATCGGATGACACCACAGCACAGAATCCGGCTCCGTCGATGGTGAGCGCACTCACCCCCACGGTTTCGCACACCTCGACCCAGCCGACCACCACCAAGCACGCCCCAGCCAATCATGAGACCCCGGTCGTCCCCGGTTACCAGGTTGTGGTGGCCTCGGACCTCGGGGCGGCCTATGACGTACCCGCCGACTGGACGGTGGCCCCCGACGGCAAGATCGGCGGCTTCGGGGAACCGCCCAATGCCGTCACCGGTAAGGGGCTGGCCACCGACGGGAAGAGCTACTGCCCCGGCTCGACCCGCACCGTGGCCTTCCTGACCGGTTCCCCGGACACCGATTCGGCAACCGCGGCAACCGAACTCGGCACCAGGACCGCCCAGATCGCCTACAGCAACTCACCGGGCGGTACACCCGGCGCCGCACAGCCGCTCAGCTCGCTCGACGGATCCCAGCAGGGCATGTTCGTGGAAACCAAGGGCACCGCGACCAAGGCCAATCCAGGCTGCGCGACCGAGTACTCGGTCTACACCTTCGCCGCCCCCACCGATAACGGCAATTTCGTCATGGTGATCGCGGCCGACACCGGCGTACCCAATGCCATCGATGCGGTAACCGCCCAGCGGATCTTCACCAGCATTCGACCTCATGAAGGGTGATTGACCTGCGGGTTTAACGTCTGGACGTGAGCTGTTGTAAGCTACTCCAGGTTCGCTTCACGGGGTGTGGCGCAGCTTGGTAGCGCGCTTCGTTCGGGACGAAGAGGTCGCAGGTTCAAATCCTGTCACCCCGACTCGTGGTTGAGACGAATAGTTCCGCCCTCGGCCCGCACAGGCCGGGGGCGGAGCTGTTTACGCTGGTTTGCCCGGCGGTCCGGGGTGGGCCACCATACCGCGCAGGCAATGACCGCTAGTAGCCCGCAGACCAAGGCGAGCAAGCCAACGATCACGAAAGCATCCATCCATACCTCCCGAGACTCCTCGTAGGTGCGCCCGGCGTCGCGATGGATCGGCATCGACCGGCGGCCACGAAGGGCGGTCGGCGGATCGCTCCGCAGACTCCGCTACCGCGTGCCCGGCTGTCATCAGCTGGCGCGGCAATGTGTCCTGCGGTGGTGCGGCGACGTGGCCAAGTGTTTGCTGTCTGCTCCCCTCACTGTGCACCGGCGGTGCGAAGTTCCGGTAGGCGGCGCGCCGAAGGAATGCGCGACCGTTCCGATATGTCCCCGGTCGTCCCAAATGGGCGGTGAGCAGACTCTTACCGCTTGCTATCGTGCGGTCATCTCGACGAAACGCGAGGTCCATAGCGTATGCACGGCTGGCCACACTGGCTGATGCCGCGGGACATCCCGCTGGCCTGGATCAATGTCGAGGTACTGCCTGCGGATCAGGGCCATTTGAGGCCGGTCGCGAATGCCTGCAACTCTTTCGAGGTGGTAGAGCTGATCAATCCCGAATCGCCGACGACGCGTCTTTCCAGATGAAACCTCAGCCGCCCACGTGATCACCTGTACCTCTTGCGAGTTGCCGGCTGCCTTGTGTCCCTTATCCTTTGGGATTCTCACCACTGGAAATCCGGCCCCGATGCCGCATACTGCCCGCCGGGCACTGGGCAAAATCGTTGGTGAGGAACGGATTCGGGATGGTCGCAGACGTTGCGCGGATGGCTCGCATGGCGAAGGGGCGGATCGATCACGCCCTCGAGCGCGGGGGCCGCCAGGTTCGGGAAGCCTATCTCGGCACGGGCGGGGAGTTGAAGAACGTCGCCAACATGGAGCACCTCGCCCGCAACAGTTTCATCCTCGATGCCGAGGGGTTCGGCCGTATGGGGGTACCACCGTTCAGGATCGAGCGCGCCGGAGTCGACGATGTGCCGGGCATCGTGCACGCACAGTTGGAAGCGGTCCGCTTCGCCTACCGGGATCTGCCGGTCGCGAAGGGCAAGGAGGGCGTGCCCGCACTTTACCGGGATATGGCAGGGCGCAAACCGCAGGAGTACGAACGGGCCATATCCAGTGATACCGATATATTTCTGATACACCGAACCAGTGACAACAGGGTCGGCGGATTCTCCTGGTTGAAAAAGGGCGAGAATGACAAAGTCGAATGGATCGCCTGGCATCTGTTGGAAGAGTTCCGCGGCACAGGCCTATCCAACGCCCTGCTGCGCCGCACGCTACTCGAGGCCGGCGACGTCGACGTCTACATGCAGACGACAGTCGGCACGAAGGCGCAGAAAGCCTTCGATGGGCTCGGGGCCGAGCGGCTCGGAAAACCGACCGGTACGCCACCGCCGATGGAACAGGCCGGTATCGACGGCCCCCAGCAGGCTTATGTCCTGAAGCGCGCAACCCGGCGGGGCCTGTTGAATAGTGGACGACTGGGCCCTCCAATCGATTAGGCCGTCCGTCACGGGATTCGCATCGGGGTTTCGTTGTGTCGTTTGCAAAGGAGGTCAAGCCCCCGTCCTTGCCTCCGAGCGGATCGGAAGGGTCGCACCGTAAGCAGATGATCGCGGACTCGGCTCGTGCTCAGCTGTCCGTAAACCAGCCGAGCGGGCGCGCGGGCGATGACGCTACCCGGCTGGGCACCATTGGCCCGGACGGTGACGGTGGCGACAGCACCGAAGATGATCTCGGGCGACTGCGCGGTCGGCTCAGCCTGTGCGAGTGTCGGCCCGCAGGTAGCTGTAGACGGTCTCACGGCTGATCCCGATTCCTTGGCCAGCACCGACTTCCGCTCACCCGCCGCGGGCGCTCTCGCGCAGCCGGTCGGCTTGGGCGTCGATGCAAGCGGGTTTGCGGCCGGTGTAGACGTCGCGAGTCTTGGCCGCGGCGATGCTTCGCGCTGGCGTTCCGAGATCAGTCACGATCCAACTCGGCGAAGGCCCCCGAGTTCTCTTGTCGCCCAGGGCTTTGAAGGTCGCCGGGAGCGCCATCCCGGCCCGGATCTCGGCGGGTTCGAGCATCCGGAAGGTGCACTCGTCGAGCAGCTGCGCCGGGTCGACACCGCCCAGCTCGGACCGGTCGCGAGGTCACCGAGGTCCCCATCGGATATCCCACCCGGTTGGACCAGGCCGTGATGGAAACCGGCGGCGGGAGAACGTGTCCAAGGGCTGGTCGATGCCGCCCGCGGACGGACTTCTTTGCTGCCGCCTCGCAGAGTGGTCAAGAACGGCGGAATCGCCGAACCCAGCTCACGGCTCAATGCCGTGGCTATGGCTGCGATCGGTCGACAGTGGTCGATGAGATGGTGGCGGACCTCCGCATGTTGCAATGTAGCTCCTGCTCAATTGTCTTACACATTTGTACTAGACAAACGTGTAACCAGTCTGTTAGACATATGTGCAAGACATTCGAGCCAGTGAGGAACAGATCATGAGCAACACCGTCCCCGCCACCATCTGCCCGCGGGTCCTCGTCTGTGGCGGCGGCATCGGCGGCAATGCCGTTGCCCTGCAACTGCTCCGGGCCGGGATCCGGGCCACTGTGGTCGAGCGGGCGGCCGCGCCCCGGCCCGGCGGACAGGCGGTGGATCTGCGCGGTCCGAGCGTCGAGGTGGCGGAGCGGATGGGGCTCATGCCGGGCATCCGCAAAACCCAATTGGACGAGCACGGCATGGTTTTCGTGGACAGCGAGGGCAAGGAACTGCTGCGCATGCCCGCGGAGGTCTTCGAGGGCAAGGGCACGGTCGCCGAGATCGAGCTCACCCGCGGCGACCTGAACCAGGTGCTGCTCGATCTGCTCGCGGCGGCGGGCGGCGTGGACTACCGCTACGGCGAATGGGTTACCGAGATCAACCAGGACGGCGCGGGCGCGGATGTCACCTTCGCCTCCGGCGGCACCGAACGGTTCGACATCGTGATCGGCGCGGACGGACTGCATTCCTCGACCCGGCGCCTGGTCTTCGGCCCGGAGGAGGAGTTCTCCACCTACCTCGGCGGCTATATGTCCTTCTTCACGCTGCCGACCCCCGAGTACGCGAAGCCGCATTGGTTCGCGATGAATTCACTGGTCGGTGCGACCGGTGTCGGACTGCGCCCGGATGCCGATCCGGCCACCAGCAAGGCGCTGGTCGTCATCCGGGGCGCCGCGAATCCGGCGCTGCGTCGTGATGTCGCGGCACAGCAGCAGCTCATCCGCGAGCGATTGGCCGACGGCGGCACCATCGCAGACACCGTCAGCGCTGCCATGGCCAACGCTGACGACTTCTACTTCGACGAACTGGCCCGCATCGACGTCCCGAACTGGTCCAAAGGCCGGGTGGTGCTGCTCGGCGACGCGGGCTACTGCGGGTCCCCAGTCACCGGACAGGGCACTGCGATGGCACTGGTCGGCGCGTACGTCCTCGCCGGTGAAATCGCTGCGCACGCAACCGATCCCGATAAGGCGCTGGCCCGCTACGAAGAGGTGCTGCGGCCGTTCGTCGCCACCGCACAGGAACTGCCGCCCGGCGGCCTGCGGTCGATGACGCCCGATTCCCGCTTCGGCATCCGCGCGGGTCTGCTCGTCAGCAAGCTGATGACGACCAAGATCATGAAGCCGCTCATGATGAAGATGCTCACCAAGACCGAGAGCTACGAGCTGCCCGACTACTCGCTCCAGACGGTCGACTGACCGCTCGCGGCCCAGCCGGGCCGGTCACCCCTCGTGAACCGGCCCGGCTACATACACCCTTGGATGGGATCGTAGGCGTGCACCGAATGGTTACCTTCGGCAGCGGCGACTACGTGCGCCGGTCAGCTCCGGGAAGAGCCGTCCGCGGTGGTTGCCCCCGATAAAGCGCCAGCCGGGACGGTCACCCCTCGTGGACCGGCCCGGCTGGCGCTACCCCCGTGATGCGACCTGTTACCCCTCGTGAACAGGTCGAGTCCGGTTCCCCACCCTCGGTGGTGGCTGGTGTTGCGGTGTTGACACAAACAATGCCGCCGTGGGCTTGTTAGGCACTTAAGAAGACCTTGCAGAAACAAAACCGCAGGTAGCCGCATTATTTTCGGAAGTTCCTCCGGAGTTTGCGGCGCGTCGGCGCGAATCGGCGGATGATGGAGGAGGAGGGCGACAAGGAGAATGGAGCGGCGATGGAAACCTTGGTTGTCTGGGTACTGGCCTGCCTGCTCTACTGGTGGGGACTGCTGTAGTTCCGAGCCCTGGGGCCCGTAGATTCCAGCCCCCAAACGAAAAACAGCTCCGCCCCCGACCGAAATGGTCGGGGGCGGAGCTGTTTTCGGACCTGAGCTGTCAGGCGTCCAGTCCGGCGCGGACACCTATCTCGACGCGCTTGCCGAGTTCTGCGTCCACGTTCTTCCAGTAGTCGAAGACTCGGGACAGCACCGGCTCGCGCACACCGCCGAGCACATGACCGACGATATTGTCCACCAGGCGATCTCGCTGCTCGTCGTCGAAGACCTCACGGACCAAGGTACCCGCCTGGGTGAAGTCGCCGTCCTCGGCGTGCTCGAGATAGCCCGCACGCAGCATGGTCGGGTCGAACTCCCAGCTGCCGCCATCGGGCGCCTGTTCGGGGTCGGCATGCGGGCCGCCGAACGAATTCGGTGCATAGACAGGCGTATTCGCGTCGTTGTAGTCGTATCGCATCGGCCCCTCCTTGGAATAGGAGTTCACCTGCGCCGCCCGCGCGCGGTTCGGCGGCAGCTGCGCATAGTTGGTGCCGATGCGGTAGCGGTGCGCGTCCGCGTAGGCGAACACCCGGCCGAGCAGCATCTTGTCGGGCGAAAAGCCGATGCCGGCAACGACATTCGAGGGTTCGAAGGCGGCCTGCTCGATATCGACGAAGTAGTTGGCCGGATTGCGGTTCAGGGTCCACTTGCCGACCTCGATCAGCGGGTAATCCCGATGTGACCACACCTTGGTCAGGTCGAACGGGTTGAAGCGGTAGCCCTCGGCCTCGGCGACCGGCATGACCTGCACGTACAGCGTCCAGCTCGGGAACTCGCCGCGCTCGATCGCCTCGTACAGGTCGCGGCGGTGGTAGTCGGCGTCCGCACCGGCGAGGCGATCGGCCTCGGCCTGGGACAGATAGTCGATGCCCTGATCGGTCTTGAAGTGGTACTTCACCCAGAAGCGCTCGCCCGCGGCATTGACCCACTGGTAGGTGTGCGAGCCGTAGCCGTTCATATGCCGGTAGGTCTTCGGGATGCCGCGGTCGCCCATCAGCCAGGTGACCTGGTGGGCGGTCTCCGGACGCAGGGTCCAGAAGTCCCACTGCATGTTGTGATCGCGCAGTCCGCTGCCGGGCAGGCGCTTCTGCGAGCGGATGAAATCCGGGAACTTGATCGGATCCTTGATAAAGAAGATCGGGGTGTTGTTGCCGACGAGGTCGTAGTTGCCGTCCTCGGTGTAGAACTTCACCGCGAAACCCCGCGGGTCGCGCCAGGTGTCGGGGCTGCCCTGTTCGCCCGCGACGGTGGAGAACCGCGCCAGCGATTCGGTCCGCGCGCCCGGCTGGAAGAGCTTGGCCTTGGTGTAGCCACTCACGTCATTGGTGACCACCAGCTCGCCGTACGCGCCCGCGCCCTTGGCGTGCACGATCCGCTCCGGCACCCGCTCCCGGTTGAACTGGGCGAGCTTTTCGATGAGGTAGTGGTCGTGTAGCAGGATCGGGCCCTGCGTGCCCGCGGTGAGCGATTCGTTATCGCTCGGTACCGGCGTTCCGGTGTTGGTGGTTGTCGGGTTGGACATCGGCAGCCTCCTTGACTGAATGGCTACATCCCGCTTCGGGATGTACGGCAGGTCGGGCACAGACCCCAGAAGACGACTTCGGCCTCGTCGATCACGAACCCGTGTGCGTCCTCGGGTTCCAGGCAGGGGGCTGAGCCAACGACACAGTCGATATCGACGACCGTGTCGCAGCTTCGGCACACCAGATGGTGGTGGTTGTCCCCGGCCCTGGTCTCGTACAGCGCAGGCGAACCGGCGGGTTCGATGCGCCTTAGGAGTCCGGCGTTCACGCAGGCCCGGAGCACGTCATAGACGGCCTGCGTGGATACCGAGCCGAGGGTTTCGCGGACGGTGGCGGCGACCCGATCAGCATCCGAATGCGGTCGGGCCGCGACCGCAGCCAGCACCGCGACCCGCGGGGCCGTAACCCGCAGGCCGGCGGTGCGCAACTGCTCGCGCGGGTCGGTGATGTTGGTGTGCATACGTCTGATAGTTACGCCTATTCTGGAATTAGTCAAGAAAACAATGTGGTGTGCGGATGTGTGATGGTGGTCACCGAAGGCTGATGTTCAATTCGCACTCGGTGCGTCGATGAGCTGCGCCTGCCGTTGGCGGATTGTGGGACGGCGGACCGGTTCAGTGTGGGGATGCGGTGGCGGTCACGGCGGTCAGCTGGACCACCCCCTTCGATTCGCACCCGACCCACCCATGACTTACGCCCGCGCCCCGCGGGTTAGCGGGATCGGTTCGGTGCGCGGATGAGGCGACTGGTCACGCGGGTGCTGTCCCGCGCCCGTTTGATTCGCGCCCGGCCAATGAAGACTTTGCGCGGGCGCCAAGCGGAGTGCGAGTTGACATCCCGCGGCACGTCGACTCAGCCGTTCCTGTTTTCAGGAGCGGAATTTCTTGGCTCGCATGTACTTGGCGAGTTCGTCGTAGGCGCCGTCGCCGTTGGCGAATTCGACTACATTGCGGGCAGATTCGAACCAGGGGCCCGCGCTCGGCTTGATCTGGCTCAGCGCGACCTCGATATCGGCCATGCCGACCGGGCGCATGGTGCTGGTGCTGATCGAATCGGCCATCGCCAATTGTGTTGCCGAGGTGCAGATATGGGCCAGATCGGCACCGGAGAAGCCGTCGGTGCGCCGCACGATGGCCGGAAGATCGATGCCCATGACAGGACGATCCCTCAGGTGGTACTGCAGGATCGCCCGGCGCGCTTCCGGATCCGGCAGCCCGACCAGGATCATGCGGTCGAACCGGCCGGGGCGGCGCAGGGCGACATCGAGATCCCACGGGTGGTTGGTGGCGCCGAGGATGTAGACGCCATCATTGCTGCGCGTTGCCGAATCCATTTCATTGAGTAGCTGATTCACCACATTGCGCATCCAGGAGGAACCCGACATCTGACTACGCTTGTGCCCGAGAGCATCCACCTCGTCGAGGAACAGCACACAGGGCGCATTACGGCGGGCCAGCTCGAAGACCTCGTGCAGATTGCGCTCGCCGGAACCGTGATAGATATCGAGGATGTCGGCGATCTCGATCGGATAGAAATTCGCGCCGAGTTCACCGGCAACCGCCGAGGCGATGAAGGTCTTACCGCAACCGGGCGGGCCGTAGAGCAGCAGCCCACCACGTGCGGAAGTACCAAAAGCCTCGGCGAATCCGGGATTACGGATCGGCCCGAGCAGCGTGAGTTCGAGCTGACGCTTCACATCCTGCATGCCACCGACATCAGCTAACTCGAGGGTGGGCTTTTCGAACACACCGACATCCGAGTCGGTCACGAACTCGCGCGAGCCCTCATTGACGAACGCGGGCGCGATGATGTCACCGAGCTGTTCTTCTGCAGCCGCCCAATCATATTGCTGCGGTTGATCTTTCGCCTTGTCAGGCGATGGCTCGCCCGGAGTCGACTTGGCCTGCGTCGGCTCGCTGGGCGTGGACTCGGTTGGCGTGAACTCGGTTGGCGTGAACTCGCTTGGTTTCAGCTGGCTGGGCGTGGGCTGGCCTGGCGCCGACTTACTCAGGCTCGACTCGCCCGGCGTGGGCTGGCCCGGCATCTGCTGACTCGACGTGGATTGGCCCGGCATCGACTGACTC
Organism: Nocardia sp. NPDC049707; assembly: GCF_040674855.1. NCBI lineage: Bacteria > Bacillati > Actinomycetota > Actinomycetes > Mycobacteriales > Nocardiaceae > Nocardia > Nocardia sp. NPDC049707. Next base: position 108,043 of record NZ_JBFANN010000018.1, read on the forward strand.
GACGTCTGCTCGCTCGGCATCGGCTGTCCCGGCATTGGCTGGCCAGGTGTCGGCTGACTCGGCGCGGCGGGGGTTGCCGCAGCACCTGCGAGCGCAATCGTGCACTGCTGCAACAACTCCAGGACACGGGCGTGTCCCGGTTCCTGAGTAAGTGCGGTCGCGCAGTTGGCCAGTGCCTCGGCATAGCGGGTACGGTCGATCAGCAGCTCTATCACCCGCACGCGCAGCGCAAGCACCTCTGGACTGCGCTCCAGTGCGGCCAGCATTTCGGTCAATACCAGATCATCGGACACGCCGATCCCCCTCTTCACCTCGTGAGCTCGTTGATTCTAGATTGCGGTACGCGAGTCCGTACCAGCCCGAATCGCCACCCACGGGTAGCCGACGCGAGTCCACGGCCAGCACGCCTGTCAGCTTCTTGCGCGGCGGCGAGTCGGCCGACCGCGGGCAGGTTTCCGGCCTGCTCGATACCTGAAGGCAGCAGGTTCGTGCGCTGTCGGGCATGGCTCCTCTCACCCCGCGCGGTGCCTGGAGGTTGCCAACTGCCTCGACCAGGGGACTTTCGTTGTGTGCGTCACATTCGAATTCGTGGAATAGATCCGGGGGACGGGTGGTTGATCACCTCTGTCGGCGTCCGGACAGCCCCGGGCCTCACCCCATTTGTCGCTTCGAGCGACCACTCGCCGAGAGGCGCTTGTGGGACGTCGGCACTCGAGTCGTGACGTTGGCGTGGCGTCCGGCGACTCAGCGCCGCCAGGTTTACCGACCTGGCGGCGTTTTGTCTGCGGTCGCCACGCAGTGCTGACTGGACTCGCGGTCCTCGGCTCGGGCGCGGGATGGTTCGTGGTACGCACGCGCCGCTCCGGTGTCCCCCGGGAAGAATCTCGGAATGTCGGACGTCGTGCGCCACGCCCGGTTGATAATCGGCTGAGGCGTGTCCAGCCTGTTGCCCGGTCTGACGCGGTTGGGCGCGATAGCCTCGTGCGCATGGGGCGCATCTACGGATTCCTGGCCGGAATCGCGGCGGTATCGCTGGTTGTGGGGAGCGTTTTCGTGGGGGGTGCGCAGGCCGCGCCCACCGAGCAGTTGTCGTGTGGAGTGTCGTCCGGGCGGGAGCCGGAACGAGCGTCGCCGGAACAGGTTGGACTGGATTCGGGACTGCTCGCGGATGCCTTGGCGTTCGCGAGTGGGCGTAATCGGTTGAATGTGCAGGTGTTCCGGCACAACTGCCTGATCGGCGAGGGACCGACGAACGACCAGACCGGAAATGTCGCTTGGAATATCTGGAGTGCGACGAAGAGCGTTGTCTCGCTGCTCGCCGGAATAGCCTGGGATCAGGGGAAACTCGATATCGAAGCGCCGATCGACCGGTATCTGCCGCCCGGACTCGGCGATGCGCAGCATCGATCGATCACCGTCGAGAATCTGCTGACCGAATCGTCCGGCATGACAGTGGGTGTGCTCACCGAGGGTGCCACGGGGGTGATTCCACTCGATCCGAATAGTGCCGTGCAGGCGCTCGGGGTGCCGTTGGACAATCCGCCGGGCGCGGCATTCAGCTACAGCCAGCGCAATGTCGATCTGCTCGCGTATGTCATCGAATTGGCCATCGGGGAACGGTTGCAGCAGTTCGCGCAGCGTGAGCTTTTCGATCCGCTCGGCATCGAACGCGGCGATTATTACTGGGCGCGCGATCGTGCCGGGCACACCTACGGATACGCCCATCTGATGATCCCGCCGAACGATTTCGCGAAACTCGGGCTGCTGGTGACCAATAATGGGCGCTGGGGCGCGCAGCAGATCGTCTCGCAGACGTATCTGCACAAGGCACGTCAACCTTCACCGACGAACGAGTGCTACGGGTATCTGTTCTGGCTCGGGCCGGGATGCGCCGAGTCCGCCGACTTCATGCCCGCCGACGTCTACATGATGTCGGGACTCGGCATGCAGAACGTTTTCATCGTGCCGAGCCTGGATTTGACGGTGGTGTGGACCGGATTCTTCGGAAATCTCAGCAACGAGGGCATTTCGGGAATTGTGCAGAACACCGCGGAATTGCCGCACGAATTCTTCCGGCGGTTGTTCGCGGCCTTCGAGGATCATCCGGTGCCCGATCCGGGTCCCTTTGTCGAGCCGCCGCTGCGTCTGGATCCGCGCCGGTTCGTGGATACGAATCTGCTGCTCGCGGTCTTCGGCACCGGACCCGCGGCATATCCGGGCTGCAATGTCTTCAGCTGCCTGAACTATCCGTTGGCGCCGCCGTTCGCCGATACCGCACCCGGCTGCGCCATCCTGGCCTGCCTCGGTCCGGATCCGCGCGCGCCTGGCATCCGCTGAATCACCCCGCCGAAGAACGGGATATCGACGGCGTGCGACCCTTCGGGGCCAGTTGCCGGAGGCCCCCGTTCGAGGCGATGGCGACCGAGGGTGCGGATCGACGATCCGCACCCTCGCCAAGGCCGCCGCAGCAGCTCACGCTCGGAGGATGTATCGCCCGCGTTCCGCAGAATTCTGTACCGGGTTCGCAAGCCGAGCCGCCCTGAGCGGACGGGAATCCTCGCTGCCGCAAAGGATTGAGCACGTCGCACAGCGAGCCGTCCTGCACGAAGGAATCCGCGCTGTCGCAGAGGATTGGGGGCGTCGCAGGGGGGGTGACTACCTCGCACACGGTGGCGGTTGCGCGAGGTGGGGATGGCGTCAGGTCAAGGGGGTGAGCCAGTCGTGGTGGGTGTCGGTGTGGAGAGCGGCGGTGTGGCGTTTGCGGAGGGATTGGGTCAGGGGGCCGGGGTGGCCGGTGGCGATGGGGCGGCCGTCGACTTCGGTGACCGGGGAGATACCAGAGGAGGTACCGGTGACGAAGACTTCGTCAGCTATGTAGACCTCGGTGAGGTCGATGGTGCGTTCGACGATCGGGATGCCGTCTTCGGCGGCGAGGGTGAGGATGGTGCGGCGGTTGATGCCGTCGAGGATGTCGCAGGAGACATCGGGGGTGATCAGGGTGCCGTTGCGGACGAGGAAGATATTGGCGGCACTGAGTTCGCAGACGTGTCCGTTGCCGTCGAGGAAGATGCAGTCGTCGTAGCCGCTGTCGATGGCGTCCTGTTTGGCGAGTACCGAATTGACGTACGCACCATTGACTTTCGCACGTGAGGGAATCGCGTTGTCCGGAATGCGCCGCCACGGGCTGGATTTCAGACGCATACCGTCCTGCGGGACGATCGGCACCGCGTCGTAGACGAAGATGCTGACCTGGATCGCACAGCCGCGAACCCGGGTACCCGGAATCGATTCGACGACATGCACTGTCGCGCGGACGAATACGTCCTCGGTCGGCGCATTGGCCGCGACCAAGTCGATGATCGCCGTGCGAAAGCGCGCGAAGTCCCATTCGGCGGCGAAACGGTCGATGCCGATGATCTTGCAGGATTCTTCGAGTCGCCGGAAATGGTCGTCGAGCCGAAAAGCGGTGCGTGCCGATCCATCCACATGCACCGGGAAAACTGTGTACACACTGAGCCCGTACAGCACCGCCGATGATGCGACACCGACCGACGCCGCCCGCGCGTCAACGATCTGGTCCCCGAAATATACCTGTGGATAAGGATTCGCCATCGGCGCAGGCTAGCAGTCGGCACACAGGCGGGGCGAAGGTTTTTCGGACCGCCCGGGTGCTGGTCAGTTCTCCGCGAGTCGGGCGAAACGCGCCGTATCCATATAGTCGCGGAACAGCGTGACCTTGCCGTCGCGGACTCGAATGACATTGACGGAGGTGCGAACTCGGGCCCGCGCGGCGCCGGGCACCGTCATATCGACCTCGTTCTCCACAAGAACCACCTCGGGATCGGCTGTTTCGTACACCTGTGGATAGATCCCGTGCACCTCGATACCGGAAATCCCGGACCAGCGCTGCGCGAGATGCGCCCGGATCTCCTCGTGCCCGACCAGCCGGGTCGGCATTCCGGGGATAACGAAGGGGATCTCGAATACCGCATCCGGGGCGAGCAGTTGGACGAATGCGTCGGCATTGCGAGCGGGCAGCTCCCGGAACATGCGTTCGACCAGCTCACGAGGGCTTTCCACCGAAGTATCCACCATGAATACACCTGCTTCAGTTAATCGGAACGTTGACCCCGCTTATCATTCGGAACGATGGCCCCGTTTGTCAATACCTCCAGTAAACTCGGCCCGTGGCCGACGGAACCTAAGACCACAGCATCGGCGGTCGCGACGGAACCCAGCACCAGCGAGGAGCTGTGTCCGAGACAAACGAAGACACAACGCAACCAGCCGCGGGGAATCAAGCGCCAGCAAGGAACAGCCGTGACCAAGGCAAACGAAGACACAACGCCATCAGCCGCAACCGAACCCAGCACCAGCAAGGAACAGCCGTGACCAAGGCAAACGAAGACGCAACGCCATCAGCCGCGGGGGAATCGAGCGCCCGCGAGGTATGGCTGTGACCGATCGCGTGGAACCGCGTCCGCTGCGCGCGGACGCGCGCCGCAATCGCGACCGCGTGCTCGCCGCTGCCCAAGAGGCCTTTGCCGCCGAGGGCATTTCGGTGCCGCTCGATGAAATCGCGCGCCGCGCGGGCGTCGGGGCGGGCACCGTTTACCGTCACTTCCCCACCAAGGAAGCGCTTTTCGAGGCCGCGATCACGGACCGCGTCGAGCGCATGATCGCCTACGCCCGCGAACTAGCCACCGCCGCCGACCCGGGCAAAGCCTTCTTCGACTTCCTCGATTGCATGGCCACCGAGGGCACGGTCAAACGCGACCTCGCCGAAGCCGTCGGTGTCGACTCCCCCGAACACCGCAAACCCGCCAACGATCTACGCGTCGCCATCACCCAATTGCTCACCCGCGCACAACAATCCGGTGCGGTACGACGCGATATCGATATCGATGACCTGATGCGCGTCGTGAAGGGCACCTTCCTGGCCGCCAACAGCACCAACACCACCGCCGACCAACGCCGCCGCGCCTTCGCGATCGTGTTCGACGGACTGCGCGCCCACTGACGAGTCAGCGCCGAACTCGCTGGTTAAGCGAAATGCCCAGCGCGATGCGGCATTACGCGGGCTTTCGTTGGTTGCGATCCAGCCGGTACTTCAAAGTGGTCTGGTGATTCGGAAAGCGTTGTCTGCGTTCGCACGTCGGCGACCAGGTGTGGCGCGGTCTCCGGTAGATGGTTCAGCGACGAAGAACCTGGATACCGGAGACCTCATGCCAAGCAGTGCCGAGGCGAACGAGATCCGAGCGACGCGCAGCGGGTTCGGTTCGAGCCGAAAACCGGTCCGCGGCAACCAGATTCGACTCTCGGTCCACTACCTGGCGGCCACCGTCCATATCCAGCCATCAAGCAGTGGCTACGACACGGGTGAGGGCCGGCAAGTGCCCACCCGCGCCCGCTGGGCTCTCCTCAGACCTACCCCAAAAGGCTGGGCTGGTCGATCACCCACAACCACGTGCCGTCATCCTGGCGGCGAGCCACTTCGACGGTGACACCGCCGTCAGGCAAACACACCGAGGTGAGCGCCAGGTCGCCATTGCGCAACGTGGGCTGCTGCCGCCCAGGAGCAAACGTGGACCCGCCGCTGACCAGATGCTCATACGCTTGGTGAATCTCGCTGGCCCCCGTGGCGACCCGACCATCCGGCAATGCCAGCACCGCGTCCGGTTCGTACAGCGCCACCAGCCCTGCAACGTCACCCGCGTTGAGCCGCTCCACGATCAACCGGCTGAGATCCTCCGGCTGGACAGCACGCTCCCTGCCATCATCACTGGTCATTTGCTCGTAACTCCCATCAGATCCGGCCGAGCTGCCTCGGATAGCAAGCGATCATGCCAGGCAGGTACGACAAATCAGCACGGACCGAACTACTCTGTGCGTCGGTGACATTCGATATCGGATGACCGACAAGCGAACGGGCCGTTCGGATCTCGCGATCGGAACGGCCCGTTCGGTGGCGGTCAGCGCTGAGCCAGCAGGACTTCGGCGATTTGAATGGTGTTGAGGGCGGCGCCCTTTCGGAGGTTATCGCCGGAGATGAACAGTGCGAGGCCGCGGCCTTCGGGGACGCCCGGATCCTGGCGGATGCGGCCGACGAGGGAGTCGTCCTTGCCTGCGGCGGCCAAGGGGGTCGGCACGTCGGTGAGTTCGACACCGGGAGCCTTGGCCAGGATTTCCTTGGCGCGCTCGACCGAAATCGGTTCGGCGAATTCGGCATTCACCGACAGCGAGTGGCCGGTGAAGACCGGGACGCGCACGCAGGTTCCGCTGACCAGCAGGTCGGGCAGACCGAGGATCTTGCGGCTCTCATTGCGCAGCTTCTGGTCTTCGTCGGTTTCGAAGGAACCGTCGTCGACCAGCGCACCGGCGAGCGGGATCACGTCGAAGGCAATCGGCGCGACGTACTTGTTCGGGGCCGGGAACTGCACCGCACCGCCGTCGTGCACCAGCTTTTCGGCATCGTCGACCACGGCGCGCACCTGCGCGGCCAGTTCCTCGACACCGGCCAGGCCACTACCGGAAACGGCCTGGTAGCTCGAGATGATCAGGCGCTGCAGACCCGCCACATCGTGCAGCGGCTTGAGCACCGGCATCGCGGCCATCGTCGTGCAGTTCGGATTCGCGATGATGCCCTTGACCAGATTGCGGGTCTGCTCCGGATTCACCTCGCTGACGACCAGCGGGACCTCGGGATCCTTACGCCAGGCCGACGAGTTATCGATCACGGTGACACCGGCCGCGGCGAAACGCGGCGCCTGCACCCGTGACATGGTGGCGCCCGCGGAGAACAGCGCGATATCCAGCCCGGTGGGATCGGCGGTCTCGGTGTCCTCGACCACGATTTCGCTGCCGCGCCACGGCAGGGTCTTACCCGCCGAGCGGGCCGAGGCGAAGAAACGCACCTCGTCGGCCGGGAAGTTGCGCTCCTCCAGCAGTTTTCGCATGACGGCGCCGACCTGTCCGGTCGCGCCGACGACTCCTACTCGTACACCCATGGCTGTGCCCCTTTCGACTCGACCGGGAGCGCTGCGTGGTTACGCTGCGCTGCCGCCTGCGCGCTCGACCCGGCCAAGTCAGCGTCCTGTTCCCGCGTGGACGACGGCGACCTCGTCGCCGCCCAGATCGAAGGCCTTGTGCAGTACCTGCACGGCCTCGTCCAGTTCGGTGTCCTTGACCAGCACCGAGATCCGGATCTCGGAGGTGGAGATGAGGTCGATATTCACGCCCGCGTTCGCCAGCGCCTCGCAGAAGGTGGCGGTGACACCCGGATGGCTCTTCATACCCGCGCCGACCAGGGAGACCTTGCCGATGTGGTCGTCGTAGAGCACCTGCGAGAAGCCGATCTCGTCTTGGCGCTTGGTCAGCATTTCCACCGCACGCGCGCCCTCGGTCTTGGGCAGGGTGAAGGTAATATCGGTCTTGCCGGTTTCGACCTTGGAAATGTTCTGCAGGACCATATCGATATTGATCTCCGCGTCGGCGATCGCGCGGAAAACCTTGGCGGCATAGCCAGGTTCGTCCGGCAAGCTGACCACGGTCACCTTGGCCTCGCTGCGGTCGTGCGCGACGCCCGTGAGGATTGCTTGCTCCAAGGGGATGTCCTCCATCGATCCAGAGACGTAGGTGCCGGGCTTGTCGGTGTAGGACGAGCGCACATGCACCGGAACGTTGTAGCGGCGCGCGTATTCCACGCAGCGCAGCATGAGTACTTTCGCGCCACAGGCCGCGAGCTCGAGCATCTCCTCATAGGAGACCTGCTCGAGCTGCTGCGCGTCGGGCACGATCCGCGGGTCGGCGGTGAACACGCCGTCCACATCGGTGTAGATCTCGCAGACGTCGGCCTTCAGCGCCGCGGCCAGCGCGACCGCGGTGGTATCGGAGCCGCCGCGGCCGAGGGTGGTGACGTCACGACTGTCCTGGCTGACGCCCTGGAAACCGGCGACCAGCACGACCAGACCTTCGTCCAGCGCGGCACGCACCCGGCCCGGGGTGACGTCGATGATCTTGGCGTTACCGTGCGATCCGGTGGTGATCACACCCGCCTGCGAGCCGGTGAACGAGCGAGCCTGGGCCCCGAGCGAATGGATGGCCATGGCGACCAGCGCATTGGAGATGCGCTCACCCGAGGTGAGCAGCATGTCCATTTCCCGAGCCGGCGGCGCGGGCGCCACCTGCTGCGCCAGATCGAGTAACTCGTCGGTGGTATCGCCCATGGCCGAGCAGACGACCACCACGTCGTGGCCCTGCTTCTTCGTCTCGACGATCCGTTCAGCGACGCGCCGGATGCGCTCGGCGGTCGCCACCGAGGATCCTCCGTACTTCTGAACAACGAGAGCCACGACAGGGTCCTCCAAGATCGACAAACAGCTGCTAACAGCTCCCCAGAGTACTGCCGAGGTCTATCTAACTTGCTGGTACCTCCCGGCCCGGCAGCGTCGAGGGGGCCTGACGCGAGTCGATCTTGGTGCCAATGGCTTCCATGAGCGGGTGCGTTTTCGTGTTCTGGAACGCGGCGATCAGCCACTCGCCGTGCTGCCGGATCACGACCGTCGTCTGCACCTTCATGGCGCGGCGTGTGCGACGCTGCCGAGGCTTCAGCATCCAGCCCCGGCCGTGCACGACCGCCACATCCGGCGTGAGAAACCGCAGCTGAGTGATCTCGCCTTCGAGGTGGGTGCCCTTCAGGTATTTCGTGAACATAGGGATGTGCGAGTCGCGGATGGCCTCGCGCCCTTTGAAATGGGTGCCGATCCAGGTGACGTAGTCGGCGTCGGGCGTGAACACCGTCGCATACGCCTCGGCATCGCCCGCCGCCCAAGCCGCGTTCTGACGGTCGAACAGCGCGAGAATCGCGGCCGCATCGGTCTGCTGATCAACGGACATGACAACCTCCGGACAGGATCGGACCAGCGTAAGATCTGAGCAAGTCAATAACTGATCGAGTAAATAGTTGACTGAATAAGATATTGACCGAGTGAGACGAGGATGTCAAGGGATGTCAGAGCGCGCGGATTTGGCGACGGCATTGACCATCGCGGCCCAGCAGAGTGCCAATGACGGCGTGATGATGCATCAGGCGGTCGCGGACAAACTCGGCCTGCACGTCACCGACCTGCGCTGCCTGAACATGCTCAGGCTCGGCGGCCCGGCGACGGCCGGGGAACTGGCCGCGCGCACCGGGCTGACCACCGGCGCCGTCACCCGGATGATCGACCGACTGCTCAAAGCGGGCTATGTGCGGCGGGAACACGATGCCCAGGACCGGCGGCGGGTCAATGTCAGTGTGGTCCAAGAGCGGATCGATGAGATCGCGCCGCACTACGAGGTCATGGCGCGGGAGTTCGGGGCGGCGATGGCCGGGTATTCGGTCGAACAGTTGGAGTTGGTGCTCGATGTGTTCAACCGACTGCACGAGACATCGGAGCGGGTGACGGCGCTGCTGCGGGCAGCCGACACCGAGTGAGAGGACGATGTAGCCCATGAAAAGCACGGTGATCGAGGTGACCACGGGACGATCCGAAGTCGTGTACGACATCACCCCGCAGTGCGCGGCCTTCGCGCGGGACGCGGGCGCGGATGGGCTGCTGCATATCTTCGTACCGCATGCCACGGCCGGGATCGCGATCATGGAACTCGGGGCGCGCAGCGATGACGATCTGCTCGCCGCACTGCGCGATCTGCTGCCCGCCGATGATCGCTGGCGGCATGCACACGGCTCACCCGGGCACGGCCGGTCCCACGTAATGCCCGCATTGATCCCGCCCTACGCCACCGTCCCGGTCATCGGCGGTGCGCTGACCTTGGGTACCTGGCAGTCGATCGCGCTGGTCGATCTCAATATCGACAATCCGGATCGGCAAGTGCGCCTGTCGTTTCTGCGCGGTTAGTGGTGAGCGATGCCCGCCGCCGTGGCGGCGCAACCGCCGCCACGGCCGGGCCTCAGGCTCTGGTCAGCCAGGTGACCTGCACGCCGTTACCGAATTCGATCCGCTCGGTGGGCGCGAACAGGGTCGGGTTGAATTCGCCCGCGAAGGCCGGGGTTCCGGTCCCGGCCACCACCGGATAACTCTTGATGACGAGTTCATCGATCTCGCCGAGCAGCTGCGCGGCGAGCTGACCGCCACCGGCCAGCCAGATATCCATGCCGTCCTCCTGCTTCAGGCGACGCACCAGGCCGATCGGATCAGCCTCGACCAGTTCGACGGTCGGATCCTCGATGCGGCCGAGGGAGCTCGAAACAACATACTGCCGCATATGCGCGTACGGGCTGGTCACGCCGATGGCCAGGGCCGGAGCGTAGGTACCGCGGCCCATGACCAAGGTGTCGAACTTCTGATTCGGCGCATCCACCGCGAGCCCGATATGCGGGCGCGCGTGGGTCGGGAGCGTCTCCGGGTACCGCGCCTTCAGCCAGTCCCACATGTCGTTCCCGACCGGATAGAAGCTGATGTCGTCGCCGGGACCCGCGATATAGCCGTCGAGTGACATGCCGACGAAATAGCAGAGTTTTCGCATGTGACTACCTCTTTCGTGCTGCTGGATCGTCAGGTCCGGGAGAACCAGGTGACCTGGGCGCCGTTGCCGAACTCTCGGCGCTCGGTCGGCGTGAACAGGGTCGGGTTGAACGCGCCCGAGAAGGCGGATATGCCGCCGCCCGCGACGACCGGGTAGCTCTTGAGGATCATCTCGTCGATTTCGTCGAGCAGCGACCCGGCCAGTTTGCCGCCGCCGCACAGCCAGATATCGCCGCCCGCTTCGGCTTTCAGCCGTCGCACCAGCCCGACCGGATCACTTGCGACCACCTCGACCTGTGGATCATCGATCGCACCGAGGGTGCTCGAAATGACGTACTGCCGCATATGCGGATACGGGCTGGTGACACCCTCCGGCAGCGGGAGCTCAAAAGTTGCGCGACCCATCAGCACGGTGTCGAACCTCTTAGTGAGCGTCTGAGAACTGTGTCAGGTGCGAGCGAGGCGGCGTGACATGACAGCAATCATGGCGATGTAGACGATCGCTTCGTGGTGGTCGGGTC